>NZ_JAUBUJ010000202.1:0-5367 GCF_036705405.1 Microcoleus sp. B13-B6 | reverse complement strand
AAAAAAAGATTGCAAAAGGCTTGTGGTTACGGAAAAGATTTCTACTTTTGCACCCGCATTAGAGCAGAAGTTCACACACAAACTGGAGTATTAAACAAATCAAAAAAACTTTAAAAAAAGTTGAAAAAAGATTTGGATATTAAAAAGTAAAGGTAGTATCTTTGCCGACCCGAAACGAAAGAATCGGATTGTACAAGTTCTTAAAAATATTGGGTAAGTGGTCAGGAAAAAATAATCAAAAAATTTTTTCAAAAAAGCTTGCCAGATTAAAAAAGAGTTGTACTTTTGCACCCGCTAATCGAATGAGAGGCGAGAATAAAAAAGAATGACACGTTCATAGACATATTGAATTGACAGCACAAAATTACAGCGATGTAATTTTGAAAATAAGAGAGAGTAAGATTTTTCGAGTAAATTGAAAACAACCTAGCGACTTAAATCGAATAAAACAATGTTAGATTAATCTAACGAACAATATACGATGAAGAGTTTGATCCTGGCTCAGGATGAACGCTAGCGGCAGGCCTAACACATGCAAGTCGAGGGGTAGAACACTTCGGTGTTTGAGACCGGCGCACGGGTGCGTAACGCGTATGCAATCTACCTTATACAGGGGAATAGCCCAGAGAAATTTGGATTAATGCCCCATAGCATTACGACTTGGCATCAAGATGTAATTAAAGTTCCAACGGTATAAGATGAGCATGCGTCCCATTAGTTAGTTGGTAAGGTAACGGCTTACCAAGACGATGATGGGTAGGGGTCCTGAGAGGGAGATCCCCCACACTGGTACTGAGACACGGACCAGACTCCTACGGGAGGCAGCAGTGAGGAATATTGGTCAATGGTCGCAAGACTGAACCAGCCATGCCGCGTGCAGGAAGACGGTCCTATGGATTGTAAACTGCTTTTATACAGGAAGAAACCCTCCCACGTGTGGGAGCTTGACGGTACTGTAGGAATAAGGATCGGCTAACTCCGTGCCAGCAGCCGCGGTAATACGGAGGATCCAAGCGTTATCCGGAATCATTGGGTTTAAAGGGTCCGTAGGCGGTCTTATAAGTCAGTGGTGAAAGCCCATCGCTCAACGATGGAACTGCCATTGATACTGTAAGACTTGAATGCTTAGGAAGTAACTAGAATATGTAGTGTAGCGGTGAAATGCTTAGATATTACATGGAATACCAATTGCGAAGGCAGGTTACTACTAAGTGATTGACGCTGATGGACGAAAGCGTGGGGAGCGAACAGGATTAGATACCCTGGTAGTCCACGCCGTAAACGATGGATACTAGCTGTTCGGAGCAATCTGAGTGGCTAAGCGAAAGTGATAAGTATCCCACCTGGGGAGTACGCACGCAAGTGTGAAACTCAAAGGAATTGACGGGGGCCCGCACAAGCGGTGGAGCATGTGGTTTAATTCGATGATACGCGAGGAACCTTACCAGGGCTTAAATGTAGATTGACAGGACTGGAAACAGTTTTTTCTTCGGACAATTTACAAGGTGCTGCATGGTTGTCGTCAGCTCGTGCCGTGAGGTGTCAGGTTAAGTCCTATAACGAGCGCAACCCCTGTCGTTAGTTGCCAGCGAGTCATGTCGGGAACTCTAACGAGACTGCCAGTGTAAACTGTGAGGAAGGTGGGGATGACGTCAAATCATCACGGCCCTTACGTCCTGGGCCACACACGTGCTACAATGGTAGGTACAGAGAGCAGCCACTGCGCGAGCAGGAGCGAATCTACAAAACCTATCTCAGTTCGGATCGGAGTCTGCAACTCGACTCCGTGAAGCTGGAATCGCTAGTAATCGGATATCAGCCATGATCCGGTGAATACGTTCCCGGGCCTTGTACACACCGCCCGTCAAGCCATGGAAGCTGGGGGTGCCTGAAGTCGGTGACCGCAAGGAGCTGCCTAGGGTAAAACTAGTAACTAGGGCTAAGTCGTAACAAGGTAGCCGTACCGGAAGGTGCGGCTGGAACACCTCCTTTCTAGAGAAGATTTAACCGTTAGGTTTTAGTTGAAAGGGAAATATTACTCTCGCTGTTAATTTAAAAAATAAGAATAAGCAAAGAAAACAGAGTCTCGTAGCTCAGCTGGTTAGAGTACTACACTGATAATGTAGGGGTCGGCAGTTCGAGTCTGCCCGGGACTACTTTTTTAAGCTTGTTTGAAGGAAATTCTGGAAGTTGGGATTCATAATTCGTAATTCTGAATTCATAATTCTGAGTTCAAATTGGGGGATTAGCTCAGCTGGCTAGAGCGCCTGCCTTGCACGCAGGAGGTCATCGGTTCGACTCCGATATTCTCCACGATTCCGAAAGGAAAAAAGTTCATTGACATATTGAGATAAAATACATTTAAAAAGTAGAAAGTACAGTAGAATCGTAACATGTTACGATTTTATTAAAGAAAGTCCTATTTTTATTTATAGAAATAGGCGGCACATAAGCAAAATAAGGGCGTATGGGGGATGCCTAGGCTCTCAGAGGCGATGAAGGACGTGATAAGCTGCGAAAAGCTACGGGGATTGGCACACACGAATTGATCCGTAGATATCCGAATGGGGCAACCCAATGCATTGAAGATGCATTACCCGATAGGGGGCAAACCCGCTGAACTGAAACATCTAAGTAGGCGGAGGAGAAGAAAACAAAAGTGATTCCGTAAGTAGTGGCGAGCGAACGCGGATTAGCCCAAACCAGAGTTGTTACGGCAATTCTGGGGTTGTAGGACCACGATATTCTATGCGGATTGAACCGGAATAACCTGGAAAGGTTAACCAAAGAGGGTGATAGTCCTGTATGGGTAAGAGAAGATATAGATAGTGGTATCCTGAGTAGCGCGGGGCACGTGAAACCCTGTGTGAATTTGGCGGGACCATCCGCTAAGGCTAAATACTCCTGAGAGACCGATAGTGAACCAGTACCGTGAGGGAAAGGTGAAAAGAACCGTGAATAACGGAGTGAAATAGATCCTGAAACCATACGCTTACAAGCGGTCGGAGCCCTTTCGTGGGGTGACGGCGTGCCTTTTGCATAATGAGCCTACGAGTTACCGTTGCTGGCAAGGATAAGCACTTCAGGTGTGGATCCGTAGCGAAAGCGAGTCTGAATAGGGCGCTTTAGTCAGTAATGGTAGACGCGAAACCGTGTGATCTACCCATGGGCAGGATGAAGCTGTGGTAACACATAGTGGAGGTCCGAACCGGTTGACGTTGAAAAGTCTTCGGATGACCTGTGGGTAGGGGTGAAAGGCCAATCAAACTCGGAAATAGCTCGTACTCCCCGAAATGCATTTAGGTGCAGCGCTGGGTATAAGTTATATAGAGGTAGAGCTACTGATTGGATGCGGGGGCTTCACCGCCTACCAATTCCTGACAAACTCCGAATGCTATATAATGTTTACCAGCAGTGAGGGCATGGGTGCTAAGGTCCATGTCCGAGAGGGAAAGAACCCAGACCATCAGCTAAGGTCCCCAAATGTATGCTAAGTTGAAAAAACGAGGTTTGTCTGCCCAGACAGCTAGGATGTTGGCTTGGAAGCAGCCATTCATTTAAAGAGTGCGTAACAGCTCACTAGTCGAGCGGACGAGCATGGATAATAATCGGGCATAAGCATACTACCGAAGCTATGGATTTGTAGTAATACAAGTGGTAGGGGAGCATTCTAAACTGGGTCGAAGGTGTGATGTGAGTCATGCTGGACTGTTTAGAAAAGAAAATGTAGGCATAAGTAACGATAATGCGGGCGAGAAACCCGCACACCGAAAAACTAAGGTTTCCGCAGCTATGCTAATCAGCTGCGGGTTAGTCGGGTCCTAAGGCGAACCCGAAAGGGACAGTCGATGGCCAACGGGTTAATATTCCCGTACTACTTATAATTGTGATGGAGAGACGCAGTGGTGAAAGTACCGCGAACTGACGGAATAGTTCGTTAAAGCACTTAGCTATAGGCCCGGTAGGCAAATCCGCTGGGACTGGTGAAATGCGATAGTACTCAGAGTCTTCGGACAACGAGATAGTGTACCTAAAGGCTGCCAAGAAAATCTTCTAAACTTAGATTATAAGTACCCGTACCGTAAACCGACACAGGTAGTTGAGGAGAGAATCCTAAGGTGCTCGAGAGATTCATGGCTAAGGAATTAGGCAAAATAGACCTGTAACTTCGGGAGAAAGGTCGCCAGCAGCAATGCTGGCCGCAGTGAAAAGATCCAGGCGACTGTTTATCAAAAACACAGGGCTCTGCAAAATCGTAAGATGAAGTATAGGGCCTGACACCTGCCCGGTGCTTGAAGGTTAAGTGGAGATGTTATCTTCGGAGAAGCATTGAAATGAAGCCCAAGTAAACGGCGGCCGTAACTATAACGGTCCTAAGGTAGCGAAATTCCTTGTCGGGTAAGTTCCGACCTGCACGAATGGTGTAACGATCTGGATACTGTCTCAGCCATGAGCTCGGTGAAATTGTAGTAGCGGTGAAGATGCCGCTTACCCGCAGTGGGACGAAAAGACCCTGTGCACCTTTACTATAGCTTAATATTGACCTTGGACACGTGATGTGTAGGATAGGTGGGAGACTATGAAGTGGCGTCGCTAGGCGTTGTGGAGTCATTGTTGAAATACCACCCTTTGCTTGTCTGAGGCCTAACCCCGTAATGCGGGGGACATTGTTTGGTGGGTAGTTTGACTGGGGTGGTCGCCTCCAAAAGAGTAACGGAGGCTTCTAAAGGTTCCCTCAGCACGCTTGGTAACCGTGCGTAGAGTGCAATGGCATAAGGGAGCTTGACTGAGAGACATACAGGTCGATCAGGTACGAAAGTAGAGCATAGTGATCCGGTGGTTCCGCATGGAAGGGCCATCGCTCAAAGGATAAAAGGTACGCCGGGGATAACAGGCTGATCTCCCCCAAGAGCTCATATCGACGGGGGGGTTTGGCACCTCGATGTCGGCTCGTCACATCCTGGGGCTGGAGAAGGTCCCAAGGGTTGGGCTGTTCGCCCATTAAAGTGGCACGCGAGCTGGGTTCAGAACGTCGTGAGACAGTTCGGTCTCTATCTACTGTGGGCGTTAGAAATTTGAGTGGATCTGATTCTAGTACGAGAGGACCGAATTGGACTGACCGCTGGTGTATCTGTTGTTCCGCCAGGAGCACTGCAGAGTAGCTACGTCGGGAAGGGATAAGCGCTGAAAGCATATAAGCGCGAAACCCACCACAAGATGAGATTTCTTTTAAGGGTCGTGGAAGATGACCACGTTGATAGGCTATAGATGTAAAGGCAGTAATGTCATAGTCGAGTAGTACTAATAACCCGTTAGCTTATGTATAAATTCCTCCGCTTCGGCGGAGGAAGAAACTTTCTTTAAATT
>NZ_JAUBUJ010000201.1:0-5501 GCF_036705405.1 Microcoleus sp. B13-B6 | reverse complement strand
AAACACTTTGGGGACTTGAAGTCGGGCATCACCTACAGTCGGTTGCTTACCCACTACGAACGGGGTGGACAGTTCCCACCTACCCGCCAAGAGCTTAATGAATTGTTAGTTGAGTTTTAGGCTGGTATCCGATCGGTAAGGTCACAAGTAAAAAAGCTAGAGTCACATCATCTGCATAGTGTGAAGCTAGCTTTCTCTTTTTTTGTGTGCATTTCCTAGAGTAGCCCCCTACAGTAGGGGGCTACTTGTAAAAATGCCAACACGTCCGCCAGTACCCCTAACAACATACCAATGGCTATCAATTTTTACGAAGGTAAGGAAAACAAACCAAATCGACTGTTTATTCAGGCTGACAAGACAACGATACACGATCGCATCATATTTGCTGAAGCTTACTACAGTGTCGATGATAAAGCAGTTCATTTTTACGGCTTGCTGCACAGTGAATCTATTGGAATAGAAAATTCAAAGGATAAGGCTTGGAAAGTTGACGGAATGCAAAAAGTTATCGTAAGTTTTTGGAAGACGAAAAAACCTACTTGGAACAATGAAACGAGAAAGTTTGAGGACAAGGAAGTCGAATCAAGCGAAAACTACCTTTACGGTTTTGCTAAGGATGTCTTGGAAAGTATTGACAGTGATTGTGTTTCAGCAGTTATTGCGCCCTACGTTAATCCTCAATTTTTAGAGGAAACCAAAAAACCCGATTTAGATGCGACAACAATCGCCTACTGGGAGGCTAAGGTAAAAAACACAATTGTTGTCGCAGTAAAGGCGAATACTGACTTGACAGAAATCGATAAAGGGGTGTTGACTGCTATTACTTCTAGCAGCTTTAGCGGTAGTGGTAAAACCTACCAAAAGGCAGAGACCGAAACTGAAAAGTTAGAAGCACGTTTTGAGTTTCTTAAACGACATCTCGGACGGGATTATTCGTCTATCGCCACATTGCATGAGTTAGGGATATTACTAACCCATGTCCCTAGTAACGCTGACTCTACTAGTGACCAACTAGCGCTGGCTAAATCTATCGATTTAATCGTGAGAATGTGGCAATGAGTATCAAAGATTTACCCGAAAAAGTAAGGCAAGCTTTAGTCAATCCAATAGAAGATGGTGAGCCTGTTGACAATGAACTAGACATCGGAAAATATGCGAGGCTTAAAAGGTTAAAGCAAGACGATAGCAACAAAATTCCGATTGAAGGTGAAACGATAGGAAGAAAACTAGAAAACCTTTTTCGGATGACGATAGCAATCCCTGTGCCCGATATCGTTTATCCATTACTTGCTGCTTATGCGAGTTTACCGAGCGCCTTGTCCGACATCCTTCCAATACTAGAACTAAGGGGGGAGCCGGGCTCAGGAAAGTCGGAGTGTATCAAAATATTTTCCCGCGTAACAGGCAGTACCCTTAACGCCCGATCAACGGCTGCAAGTATCAAAAATGACATCAATCAAATTAGATGGGCCGATCCATCTACCTTCTCGATTGAGAAAAACTGCTTTTATTTGCTCGACAATGCTGACAAAGAATTCTTTGATGAACGGGACGTATTAACGGCCCTTCTCAACGGGTACGACAGGTACACGGATAAGCAAAGTATCAGCAACGGTAAAGGGCAAAATATTCCATTTTACGTATTCTGTCCAAAAGTGTTTACAACTGTTTGGCGTATCGATAGCCCTGAAATACGACGGAGATTAATAACCGTCAAGTTCGAGCCAAAGCAGAATTTAGACCAATTGATTAACCCTGATACTTTGGCTATCAACTCTCTAAAAAAAGAGTTAAGCATTTACTGGAACGACACTCCCCCTAACTGGGAGTTGCACCATGAATGCCAGCTCAGAGTAAAAAGCAATTTTCCAGCTAGCTACTCAAAACAGTCTTGGAAACTTGTTTCCGATGTTATTGTTGCAGGGTTGTGTACAGGCGTTTGGGGTGAACTTGGTGAAGCCTTTGACTTTTTCGAGGGTTACTTTGAATTCAGAAAAAAATCAAAGGAGGGCATTTACGAAGTAATTCTCGCTGAGACTTTAAGCGAGCTTTCGGGTATCCCGACGTCAGAATGGGAAACAAGCCCCAAATCGATACTAATTGAAGTAGACCCTAAAGCCTTAAAGCAAAGGATAGATTCTCACGCAGAGTCCGGGCTTATTCCGCGCATTAAGCCCGATCAACTACAGTTCGATATCCGAGCTCTGGGATGGAGAGTAATGTCAAAAAGAGGGAAGTACGTCTATGTATTTGTCAAAAAATGAGAACCAAAAGAACAACGCGTGATTGGATAGAAGAGGTAGAGAGGGTAACAAAAGATCGGAAATTTTGCAATAACTTTGCTAATTTGATTGACACCTTGGAAGAAGTCAATAGCTTAATCCCTACTTCACAAGCAAGGTTCCTAAAACTAAACCTGACGTTAGCAGTTGACTTGCTTAAGACTTGTCAAAAACAAATATTTAGGCTGGCCCAGTTACGCAGTCAACTTAATCGGTTAGTTTGAGTTGGCATTTTTATAAGTAGCCCCCTACTGTAGGGGGCTACTCCCAGAAATACACACAGAGAGACTAGAAAAACCATGAACTACAACGACGAAAGATACTATCAAATCGAAAAATATTGCGACACCTTGTGCGAAATATCAGCTAACACAAGGGAAGTAATTCAAAGTCTTAAACTGGCACAACAAAAACTACGCGAAGCGTTGATTACAGCCACGCCCCTAAAAAAATATAGCGACGTGCCAATTTCTTTTGTGAGTAACGTCACGATTGTTGACGTTCATCGCAATTTGTTATTCCTTGACTTACTACTTAGTCAAACTTTTGGGGTAACCAATACCGACGCTTTCCGGGAACTGCTAGAACTGACAAACTTTGAGCTAAAGGAGGATGAATGGTAAAAAATGAAATTCACGCTCGATTATCAAGCGAGATGATGGAAAAAATAAAGCAGCTAACTGTTGCCAAAAGTTTTCCTACTATTTCTCACACTTGTAGATGGCTACTGGAAATAGGGATTGCGGTGACAAACAATGAATTTGAGCGTCACAGGTCAAATGATAATAATATTTTGTCAGATACGGCTAATACTTTACCTACCATTGAAACCGAAAACCTTATTGACTGGTAACAGTCAGCAACTGCCATGAAGGAATGGTGCAACACTAACGGCTATCGGTCGCGAGGAAAATCGATCTTTTTGGGCGCTATCGCACAATCAGGAATTGCTGACAACGTTCAAGGGGTACAAAGGAAAAATGGTTATACCTTCAAAAACTTGGCGCTGTTACCCTTTTGATCTGATACCGTCCGCAATGACGTTAAACTAGCCTTACCTAAACTACCCAACAAAACCAATGGAAAAATTACCTACGTTTGAATACACAGAGTCTGAGTACGCGCGGTATCTACCCAGAACAATAAGTAATGAAATAGCTATCAAGGCTATCAACAAATATTTACTTTGTGTCGCCGAAAGGGTTAACGAATTAATCGAAAGAGATTCTCAGTTCGACCTAAATGCTTTCAAGGTAAGCTTTTTGACCGAGTTAAACAATTTACTCGCAGAAGTTAGCGAAAGTAATACCGGTGAGACGGAGACGATAGAAAGTAGGCTTGATGCTGTTGAGCTTCAATTACAGGTACTGAAAGAGAAGGTAGCCAAACTCCAATCGACTGTTGGTATCCAAAAACCTAAAAACTTAGCCAACATCTTTGACCTGCTAGTCTAAGCTGGCATTTTTACAAGTAGCCCCCTACAGTAGGGGGCTACTCCAGAAAATACACTAGAGAAACAATGAAAATTAACCCAAAAAGTTTAACCAACCTAAAACCTGGTGTAAATAAAAAAGGTACGGGTGCAATACGGGTGACACTAACGCTTAAGCCGGAAACAGTCAAACTGCTTCGGATGACGGGCAACATGAGTGTAGCGGTGGATAAATTTATCGAGTTAATTAAGCAGGGTTGCGTTAGTCATGACGGGATGCTTAACCCAATACCGTCCCGGTCAGAAGCCGAAAGCCTACAATCACAACATACGCATAGCGTGACTGACGCGATCGCCGATGCCAAAATCTACGGCTTTACTCCTGAAGAAGCTTTAGCGGACGCCCAATTTCAAATCAATATGCTCCAAGCCAATCATAATGAGCTTGAGGGCAAGTATGAAGCGGTAAAGCGGGAATTAGAGGAAGCGCGATCGCAAATATCGCCTATGGGTGCAAGGTAGAAGATTGATAGAAGAGCTTGCTTGTAAGCGAGTGTCATGTAGGAGACACTGGGACAGGTGAACAGCCAAAAATGAGGCCCAAAAGGCCCCTAAAATGACTGTTTTGCTAGAGTAGTGATAGAAATCAGGTACGTAAAGGCTGAAAGTATTGGAAAATCGTAATTAAATGATAGTTGTAGAAAACGTATCAAAACAGTTTGGCAGTTTCCAAGCACTCGATCGAGTCAGCTTAAAAATTGAATCGGGTTCCCTAGTCGCATTGCTGGGCCCGTCTGGTTCCGGCAAGTCTACACTGCTGCGGCTGATTGCCGGTTTAGAAATGCCCGACTCTGGCAAAATCTGGCTGACAGGCCAAGATGCGACCAATACTAGCGTCCAAGACCGCAAAATTGGGTTCGTGTTTCAGCACTACGCGCTATTCAAGCACATGACAGTGCGAAAAAACATCGCTTTCGGGATGCAAATTCAGAAAACACCGCCCGCGAAAGTCAAATCGCGGGTAGAAGAATTGTTGAATTTAGTGCAATTGGCAGGATTGGGCGATAGATACCCGTCGCAACTTTCAGGAGGCCAGCGGCAGCGGGTGGCCCTCGCCAGAGCCCTGGCTGTGGAACCGAAAGTGTTACTGCTAGACGAACCTTTTGGAGCTCTCGATGCCAAAGTTCGCAAAGATTTGCGCGCTTGGTTGCGGCGACTGCACGACGAAGTTCACGTTACCACAGTCTTTGTGACGCACGATCAAGAAGAAGCGATGGAAGTTGCCGATCGCATTACAGTAATGAATAAAGGTAAAATCGAACAAGTAGGCACACCAGCAGAAATTTACGACAATCCAGCGAGTGCTTTCGTAATGAGTTTTATCGGTCCAGTCAATGTATTGCCTAGCAGTTCAAGAATGTTTCAAGACAACGGCTTTGACTCCGCCAACCCAGAGATTTTCTTGCGCCCTCACGACGTAGTAATTGAAACTACAGAAAATAGTGCAACAGTGCCTGCCAGAATCAGTCGCTTGATTCATTTGGGATGGGAAATTCAGGTAGAATTAACCTTAGATGACGGTCAAGTAGTAAACGCTAATTTGACTAGAGAAAGATTCGATAGCTTGAACTTGCAGCCCCAGCAAAGAGTGTTCGTAAAGCCGAAAGATGCCAAGTCCTTTCCACTTTTTTATTCCATCTAAGGATCGCTAATTAAATAATTTACACTCTTGAAAGTGGGTTGGGCGTCCCGCCCGCCCTTTCTGGACGGGCGGGACGCCCATCCCA
>NZ_JAUBUJ010000200.1:0-2500 GCF_036705405.1 Microcoleus sp. B13-B6 | reverse complement strand
TGTAGACCCGAAACCAAGTGATCTATCCATGGCCAGGATGAAGGTGCCGTAACAGGTACTGGAGGTCCGAACCGACTAGTGTTGCAAAACTAGCGGATGAGCTGTGGATAGGGGTGAAAGGCTAAACAAACTTGGAAATAGCTGGTTCTCTCCGAAAACTATTTAGGTAGTGCCTCAAGTATTACCGTCGGGGGTAGAGCACTGTTTAGGCTAGGGGGTCATGGCGACTTACCAAACCTATGCAAACTCCGAATACCGACGAGTACAGCTTGGGAGACAGAGCACCGGGTGCTAACGTCCGGACTCAAGAGGGAAACAACCCAGACCGCCAGCTAAGGTCCCTAAAATTGGCTAAGTGGGAAACGAAGTGGGAAGGCTAAAACAGTCAGGATGTTGGCTTAGAAGCAGCCATCATTTAAAGAAAGCGTAATAGCTCACTGATCGAGTCGTCCTGCGCGGAAGATGTAACGGGGCTAAGCCAGTTACCGAAGCTGCGGATGTGCAATTTATTGCACGTGGTAGGAGAGCGTTCTGTAGGCCTGTGAAGGTGTCTGGTAACGGATGCTGGAGGTATCAGAAGTGCGAATGCTGACATGAGTAGCGTTAAAGGGGGTGAAAAGCCCCCTCGCCGTAAGCGCAAGGTTTTCTACGCAACGTTCATCGGCGTAGAGTGAGTCGGCCCCTAAGGCGAGGCAGAGATGCGTAGCTGATGGGAAACAGGTCAATATTCCTGTACCGATCAATAGTGCGATGTGGGGACGGAGAAGGTTAGCTCAGCCAACTGTTGGATATGTTGGTTCAAGCCTGTAGTCGTGCCTGGTAGGCAAATCCGCCGGGCTTAGATGAGGGGTGATAACGAGTCTGCTTGCAGACGAAGTGAGTGATACCCTGCTTCCAGGAAAAGCCACTAAGCTTCAGCTATTGACGACCGTACCGCAAACCGACACTGGTGCGCGAGATGAGTATTCTAAGGCGCTTGAGAGAACTCAGGAGAAGGAACTCGGCAAATTGATACCGTAACTTCGGGAGAAGGTATGCCCCAAGTAGGTGAACCTGTACAAGGCGAGCCCAACGGGGTTGCAAAAAATCGGTGGCTGCGACTGTTTAATAAAAACACAGCACTCTGCAAACACGAAAGTGGACGTATAGGGTGTGACGCCTGCCCGGTGCTGGAAGATTAAATGATGGGGTGCAAGCTCTTGATTGAAGTCCCAGTAAACGGCGGCCGTAACTATAACGGTCCTAAGGTAGCGAAATTCCTTGTCGGGTAAGTTCCGACCTGCACGAATGGCGTAACGATGGCCACACTGTCTCCTCCTGAGACTCAGCGAAGTTGAAATGTTTGTGATGATGCAATCTCCCCGCGGAAAGACGGAAAGACCCCATGAACCTTTACTGTAGCTTTGTATTGGACTTTGAACAGATCTGTGTAGGATAGGTGGGAGGCTTTGAAGTGATGTCGCTAGATGTCATGGAGCCAACGTTGAAATACCACCCTGGTGTGTTTGAGGTTCTAACCTAGGTCCATTATCTGGATCGGGGACAGTGCATGGTAGGCAGTTTGACTGGGGCGGTCTCCTCCCAAAGCGTAACGGAGGAGTTCGAAGGTACGCTAGTTACGGTCGGACATCGTGACGATAGTGCAATGGCATAAGCGTGCTTAACTGCGAGACTGACAAGTCGAGCAGATGCGAAAGCAGGACATAGTGATCCGGTGGTTCTGTATGGAAGGGCCATCGCTCAACGGATAAAAGGTACTCTGGGGATAACAGGCTGATACCGCCCAAGAGTTCATATCGACGGCGGTGTTTGGCACCTCGATGTCGGCTCATCTCATCCTGGGGCTGTAGCCGGTCCCAAGGGTATGGCTGTTCGCCATTTAAAGAGGTACGTGAGCTGGGTTTAAAACGTCGTGAGACAGTTTGGTCCCTATCTTCCGTGGGCGCTGCAGATTTGAGGAAGCCTGCTCCTAGTACGAGAGGACCGGAGTGGACACACCTCTGGTGTATCGGTTGTCACGCCAGTGGCATTGCCGAGTAGCTAAGTGTGGAAGAGATAACCGCTGAAAGCATCTAAGCGGGAAACTCGTTTCAAGATGAGATCTGCCGGGGCCTTGAGCCCCCTAAAGAGTCGTTCAAGACCAGGACGTTGATAGGTCAGGTGTGGAAGCGCAGTAATGCGTTAAGCTAACTGATACTAATTGCTCGTGCGGCTTGACCCTATAACTTTGATAGCCAATATGCAAACCGTAAGGGATGCGTGAAAAGCTCAAAGATTGTTATGCCAAGTTGACGCAGTCAAAAGACACAAAAATCTGATTCCAAACTCTATGAATTCGCTAGGCTGTTCCTTGAACAGCCCAGCACCCAGTTATGCCTGATGACCATAGCAAGTTGGTACCACTCCTTCCCATCCCGAACAGGACAGTGAAACGACTTTGCGCCGATGATAGTGCGGGTTCCCGTGTGAAAGTAGGTCATCGTCAGGCTCTTACAGCCCA
>NZ_JAUBUJ010000199.1:0-5674 GCF_036705405.1 Microcoleus sp. B13-B6 | reverse complement strand
CCGCCCGTCCAAAAAGGACGGGCGGGACGCCCATCCCACTTTCAAGAGTGGAAGTTATTTAATTCTCATTCCTTAACAGTCAAGTTTGAGCGACTTCTTGTGGGGAGTAGGGGTTGGGCGTCCCGCCTGCCCAAAAAATACAATTTAGGTGGGCTTACTTACAGCTTATTGGTGTGGCAGGATCACATCAAAAAAAGCATCCTCCAAATCATAACCAAACATCTGCGACATCGCCATCAACTTCGATTTACTGGGAATTCCCTGCTGATTCAACCAATCAGTCAACACAAAAATTTTGTTCATCAAAAACATTTCCAAAGCTTCAGGATTGTACTGAATACCTTGGGTTCGGTGAAACTGGTGCGGCACCAACATCGCCGCATAGCGGGCCAATTCTCCCGCTTTCCAATCCAGCAAAAATGGCAGCCAAGGGTAACAAGCATCCAAGCGAATAAACCACAGCCTTACTTCGGGAATTTCCGAAATTTCTCGCGGATCTAACTCTTCGCGCGGATACTCTATTTCAAATTGTAGCTGTTGTTCGTTTTGGGCGATCGC
Organism: Microcoleus sp. B13-B6; assembly: GCF_036705405.1. Lineage (NCBI taxonomy): Bacteria > Bacillati > Cyanobacteriota > Cyanophyceae > Oscillatoriales > Microcoleaceae > Microcoleus > Microcoleus sp. B13-B6. The sequence goes on along the minus strand of NZ_JAUBUJ010000199.1, from coordinate 5,116 downwards.
TCCTTCGGCCAGCCACTTTTCAATCACAGTCCGCACCGGAGACAAATCTAAACTGTTTATGCCATCGGCATCTATCGCTATCATAATACTCATAAAAAGTCAACCCATTTTAAATTTTAGATTAATCCCACAGATGAATCCGGGAGGCGAGTAGCCAATTGCTTGATTGTCAACTGTCTACCATTTAGTTATCATACCACCACCTATAAATATTTTAGCTCACTCATGACTACCAACTAATGACTAATGACTAATGACTAATGACTAATTACCCATTTTTCCCAAACTTGCTATCCTGCAAAGAATTACCAATCCCCTGGATAATTCCCCGCCCGATCAAACCAATTCCCCGCCCTATAACCTGAGTCAAAACGTAAACCACCCCAGCACCCAACAGCGAAATAACCGCGCGAACTCTAGGTGCGATCGCATCCCTGGTTTCCAGCACCAAAGTCAAGGCTAACTGCCACCCAGACAACTGTGCTAACTCCAGATTTCTTGGAGCATAAATAGAAATTTTCTTAATTCCAGAATCGCCCAAAACAAACAGCCAAAACCTGCTTTCAAAAATAGCTTTCGGTTCCACAAAATATCTATTCCAGCTATATCTCCACGACAACTCATTCCGAAACCGCTCAATTTCTCGCGTCGAAATCAACTTACCATCGTAAAAAATTTGCTTGATTTCTTCAATATTTGCCAAATTATTTAGTAGAGGCTGTACGACTCCGCTAGCAACTTGAATTGCCAAATTTTCCAACAAAGCTTCAGCTCGCTGCATCGCTTCCGGGCTGCCAGCAACACAAGAAATATTGTCAACAGTTAAAGGAATTTCAAATAGCAAATGTGCAAAAAAATCAACGGTCATCGGTATTTTGTCAAGGATTTCTGTTGCAACTGCATCAGCATCTGCCAGCAGCACCGACACAACTTCTATACCGCTGGCTGCCAAGATATCAGCAGCGCTTTCCCCTTGACTTTCTCCCAGTGTCAAGCTTGTTTGACTGCCATCAATAACCAGAGTTTCTCCCGTTGGCAGTGTATAGTATCTGCCAAAAAAATCTATGATTGTCGCCTCCCACAAATCCCGTAAAATAGCAGGCATTTTTTGCGACAATTGAGTTTGCTGCACTTGCGAAAAGCGCAATTCCTCCAGCAAATCCTTTAACTTCCGCAGGATGGAACTCATCAATTCGCGCTTTTTGGTCGATCGCAAAATATCGATTTCCAAAGGCAAGCCAGTCAAATTCACCAAATCAAATTGCAATTTAGCTGCCGCCGAGTCAAACAAGCTACCTTGCCAATTAGTTGCAACCACCAAAGATTCAGCCGAAACTTGGGAATTCGCTAATTGCGATTGAGAATTATTTAACAAATTCTCGCCTCTAATTTCTTCTTTGTGCCTTCTGCCTTCTCCCCTCTGCCTTCTGCCTTCTCCCCTCTCCCCTCTGCCTTCTGCCTTCTGGCTTCTGCCTTCTGCATTCTGCCTTCTGCCTTCTGCCTTCTCCCCTTTTCCTTCAAATAATAACTGACTGACAATCCAGCGAGCAGCCAGCAATTCTCTGCGACGCCCATTGAGTACAACCCCATCTAAAATAGAGGGCAAATCTGTCGGATTTGCAGCCCTAATCTCTTCCAAATCCGCTTGGACAATCGCCAAAGTTGCATCTATTTCCTGTAGTCCAGACCGACAAAAATAAGCCAGCATTTTTTTGTGTACTGGCGTATCAACTGTCGAATTATCTGCATTTTTCTCTGCAATTGCTGCGGAGTTTTCTACTGTTTGAACAACCGCTGCATTATTTAGTTCTATTTCCGGGTTAGTTGCCGTATCTGTCGGCCAATAAGTGCAACCAGACGCCACCGCGCGAATAGCTTCGATTGTCAGGGAAATATCTCTACCTTTAGGACAATAGCCATTCGCGCCCGCCGCCTGTAACTGGGCCAACAGCTCCGGTGTCAGGGATCCGCCTAGCAGCAACAGAGGCAGGTTGGGGTACAAACTTTTGAGTTCGCCACAAAATGCCACCGCCTCTATTTGACCCGATCGCCAATTTGAAGTCTCAACAGCCAAAATTGCCAAATCTCCAGGCTTCTTGGCTGTTTCAGAGTCGAGCGAGCGAGCTTCTAGAACCCGCAAAGCCTCCTTTCCCGTTGAAACCTCTGCGACAACTTGCAAGTCTGGATACTGCTCGCAAGCAACTCGCAGCCCCAGCCGGAAAATGGGGTCGCCATCGATCGTCAGCAGTTGGAAATTACTCACTTGATTTTAGATTGGAGATTTTAGAGATCGATCGCGCGAAAACCCAATTACTCGGGAATCAAATTAGCATCAGGAGGCCCAGCCGACTCAGGAATCGAGGGCGGCGCGGGTTCTGGAGCCGGAGCCGGAGGAGGAGCAGCAGGTTCCGGGGCCGGAGCCGGGGCCTCTTGTCTCGCGGGCGGATAGTAAGGTTCCGGCTCCCTCGCGGGCGGATAGTAAGGTTCCGGTTCCGGCTCTCTCGCGGGCGGATAGTAAGGTTCCGGCTCCGGAGCAGGCGGATTGTAAGGTTCGGGAGCCGGGGCCTCTTCTCTCGCAGGCGGATAGTAAGGCTCTGGCTCTGGCGCGTACTCATCCTGTCGCGGAGCTGGCGCGTACTCCTCTGCTGGAGCTGGCGCGTAGTCGCGAGCGGGTTCCGGCGCGTAATCGCGAGCGGGTTCCGGCGGCGGTGCACTGTTGGCTCTAAGTTCAGCACTCCAGCGCCCGATCGCACCTGCTGCCTCTGAATACAGCGCCCTACCGTAACCGATTTGGGAAGCCGTATCGATCGCCGCTCCTAGACTGCCTTGAGATGCCAATTCCGCAGCTCGATCGAGAATCGGTCTGTCTTGAGCGACTTGCAGTTCGCTCACCCACTGATAAACATTATCCTGGGCTTTCGCGTACAAACTCCTACCGCTCTTAATTTGCGAAGCTTTTTCAATAGCAGCACTAAGTTTTCCTTGCTTCGCCAGGGCTATCGCTTCATCCAAAAAAGGCTGATCTTGAATAACTTCTATGCGTTTCGTCCACTGAGCCAGCAGAGTTTGCGCTTCTATCCTGCGAGGGCGGTTTTGAGCAATCAGAACTACCTGAGCGATGCCGCCCTTTAGTCCTTCAACCGTTTGCGCTTCTGCCAACTGCTTCGCCAGAGTCAGAAAAGATTGGTCTTCGATCCGCTCAATTTCCCGGCGCCAAGAAGCCACCAAAGTTTGAGCGTGAATCCGCCGCGGCTGCTTGAGTCCGATGGTTTGCGCTTGCTCGATCGCGAGTCCAAACGTCCCTATCTGACCGAAACTAGCGATCGTGCTCGCCACTTGCAGCCGCAGCAAATCTTGAAACTGCACCTGCAAATTTTCAATTTGAACTTGAGCTTGCTTGTACAGAGGGCGACCCGGAGCTATTTTGCTAGCAGCCCCCTGCCCTTCCAGCAAGCTAAAAATGTGTTGTGGCAGCGGAGTTGATATCGACTGGTTCCACGTCACTGCCTGAGCCCTACCCAACTGCATCAAATCTTGAGCTTCCGCAAACAGTAGCGAATCCTGTGGCACAACAGAAGCAGCCTCGATCGCCCCCGGCAAATCTTTCGCCCCCAACCGCTTAGTAGCCATTGCCAGCAAAATCCGGCTCCAGCCTTCAATTTCCTTCTCAGCTTTAGCGCGGGCAAAAAGCTGCGAGTCTATTTTCCGAGCCAGGACGATTGCCTCAGCGAACTTTTGCGGAGTCTCGTCCTTCGCCAAATCTCTAGCCTCTTGCAAGCGCTGCCAGCCGTTTCTTTCCAAAGAAATCTGCTGGATCAGCTCGTTGTAACGCTTCTGACTCCAGAAAATATTTTCCAGCTTAAATAGAGCTTGAGCATAATCCCAGGCTTTCCTTAAATCCTCACTTTTCAAAGCTGCTAGGGCTGTATCGTAGAGTTTTTGGCCCTCCTGCCAATTTTTTTCCCAAGCAGTCACAGCCTCCTCTACCTCTGGGTAAGACCGACTGGTTTTCGGAATTTTCGCCACAATCTCCAGAGCACCTTTCAAATCGCCCTTCTCAATTTTTGCCCTGGCAAATCCCAGAATGGCTTTCGACCATTCCCCTATCAAATGTTGACCTTGCGAGTATAGCGGATGTTCTTTCGGCCAAGCCTGCACCAAGGCCATTGCCGATTCTATCTGTTCTAGCTTGCCCGACTTAGCAGCTTGTTGAGCGCAGTAAAGTCGCTCTCCGTCCGCCGCCAGTGGCGACAGTTGCTGGCAATTCGGCGGTGGCGGCATCGTCAGCAACCACAGAAATGCAGCGGCACCGGTTACTCCAAATCCCACCAGGAGACTCAGCCAGATAAGCTGCCACTGCCAAAAAGTTCTTTTTCCCTCGGTTGGCTGCGCCGTTACGAAGGAACTCGCATCGCCTGTCGCCTCTGCACTGAACTGTGCCGTCGGTTTAGGGGATGGGTTGTATTGCGGTGGTGTGTGGAATTGGTCAGATTGTCGTCTCGCCATTACTTCAGCCTGTCCTGTAATGCGCACTCTTCACGTGACACTCCCACATCAAATCATAGATTGTGATGTCGGCTTCTGACTCCGGTTAAGGAGATCGAGAACTTCCTTCAAGGTACTGGCAATCTTTCCCTCTACGGTGTTTTATAGTGAGGTTCGTGTCTGGCCCCACTGGTTGCTTCCGAGCATTTTAGGCTCAAGAAGCACGTAAATCATACCAGTTATCAAACAATTATTCACAGATTCCGGGGCCGTTTAGCAGAAAAAACAGTATAAAGCCCCGTCTGTCCATCAATTTTAGATTTTAGATTTTAGATTTTAGATTTTAGAATTGACTCTGCAGATGAATTGGAGGAGGGATTAAACTAAGGTCTAATATTAAATCCGGATCAGAAATTCCCTTATCAGACTCAGCGGTTGAAACCGCAAATACACAAACTTTCGTCTCCTCCAAGCCGATTAAAAAATCAAGGGGGGACTACAGCCGGATTTGGTTTACACTTTTACGTGTAGCCGGTAGAACTGATTTTTTGGGTTTAGGAATGAGAATTAAATAACTTCCACAAGATTGTGGGATGGGCGTCCCGCCCGTCCAAAAAGGACGGGCGGGACG
>NZ_JAUBUJ010000198.1:0-5698 GCF_036705405.1 Microcoleus sp. B13-B6 | reverse complement strand
ATGCACTGATTCGTTCTGAGCCTTCGAGTTGTTGAATATGTCTGCTTTTTCTCTATCCTTTACTAAATAGGACTACCAGATATTGTATGACCAGAGGTATATTCAGGCTGCTTGGATGTTGCCGATCCTAGCTCTTGGCATTTGGCCTCGCGTACTCTGCAATACAGGAATTGAGTCAGCTCTGTTGGCCATCGGGAAAGTTCAATATCCAGCTTTCCGCCAATTCTTGCGGTTTCTTTGGACTAGCATTGGATTATGGGTGGGATTTTCTACCGCAGGATTGCTAGGAGCGATCGTCGCAGTTGCCCTGAATGACCTTGGCTTCTATGCTGCAATTAGCTACGGTCTTTGGGGTGAAAAAGTGAATTGTCTGGTGCAAGATATTCAAGCTACACTTCTGCTTTTAGGATTGCTTGCAGCCGTGGTGGCAGCTCGCTACTTTTTTGGGGTTTGGTCTTCCTATAGATTTACTACTTCAGAAATACTCCTAAGATTGAGCGCTCCTCCCACTTCCTGAATGACAAAGATTAAGGGGATATCAGCCCAGTCCTTCTAGGACTGTTTTTTCTTGAGTCTCAGGTTCCTAATTAACTCTCTAAGTAGGGGTTACTGAATAAGTGCAAAAAGGTTACACCCCATATCTTGGACAATTGCTCGATCGAAAGTCAAAGGCAAGGAAAACAGATCAAATAGGGCACAACCCTTGCATCACCGCTAGCGATCGTGTACCGAAAAGCTGAGCGAGCCCCCACCTCGCCAGAAAACTGTGAATTCCTCTAGGTCGGAAATTTAGCCTCGCTCGCGTGATGGCAAAACTGGCTAATACTTCTGGAACAGAAGATTGCTGTTACTTTTTTAGTCATGAATCTTTCTACCTGGTTGCTCCGGGTTTTTTGTTTTTTTGTTGACCCATATTTTTGAGGGTTTCACCTTGAAATATAGCGCCACTATAAGCTAGGGTAATCAGGAGAATCAAACTTGTTAAACGCTGCGAGAATTTGGGAAAAATTAGGTAATTAATTTTGTCTACTTACTTAGGGCTTGCTGAATCAGTGAGAAAAGTAAACAGTGTATGGGTTTTCCGACCAAAAAAGTAGTAATACCATTTTTTTAAAGATGTGATAGACTTGTGTAAAAAGTCAAGGAGAGCATTACAATGTCGGGTCGTCCTCATATAAAAATTACAGAATCTGTAGAAGGTTTGCGAGAAATCCTCAAGCAACAAAAAAAAATACTAGCTTATAATAAAGTTCAAATGCTTTATTTATTTCAGTCAAAACAAGTAGAAACTGTTCGGGAAGTATCCACAGTTTTAGGTAAAAGTGAGGCAACGATTCATCGCTGGCTCTCCCAATATAGAAAGGGCGGTCTGGAAAATTTGTTAAAAAATAGGCAGGTTTTCGGTAGCCCAAAAAAGTTCTCAGTTGAAATAGCAGCGACCTTGCAACAAGAGTTGAGAGACCCAGAAGGATTTAAGAGTTATAAAAAAGTTCATCTTTGGCTCTGGTTGATTAAAGGAATAGCCAGTAGTTACTCGGCTGTCTATTCTTTAGTAAGATGGGAATTAAAAAGTAAATTAAAAATTCCCAGACCTCGCAGTATTTCTCAGAAATCTACGGCAATTACTGAATTTAAAAATAACTTCCATCAACAGATAAAACCTTTACTAGACAAAGCTTTACCTCAAGTAAACAAATATAAAAAAGTCACTTATTGGTGTAGTGATGAAACGCGGATAGGGCTGCATACAATAAAGTCGGCGTAAGCTGACGCTTTCCGGCGTAAAGCCACGAGGAAAGCATCAATGGAAATAAGAGTGTTTTTGGCTGTATGGCGCAGTATCGATCCCTACGGGAAAAAGTTTTTTTGGGGAGTTTTCGCATTTAGACAAAGTTTGTTTTGAAGCATATTTACAACTTTTGTCAATACAATATCCTCATGAATTACACATCATTCAAGTAGATAACGCACCCGCTCATAATTTAAGCTCATCTGAATTACCAGACAATATCATTTTACTATTTCAGCCTCCGGCAAGTCCAGAAGTAAATCCCACAGAAAGAGTGTGGGAATATCTCAAAGATTTTTTAGCTTGGTCGGTGTTTAGTAATCTTGACGAACTCCGCACAAAAATCCAGGAAATTTTGGCATCTTTCACCGATCGCGTCATTGGTTTTCTCACCGGATGGTCTTGGATTTTACATTCTTTATCTCTATCACATCTTTAAAAAAATGGTATAAGGGTGCAAGAAAAACAGGTATAATGGCTCAAAACCCGTGCATCACCATTTGTGATCGTGTACAGAAAAGTTGAGCTTGCCCCAAGCCCCCCATCCGACTTTGAACTTCCCTTTGGAGGAAGGTTGTCTGCTGACAACCGTTGGGTAAAAATGACCCAACTAATTCCTTGGTCGGAATTTGAATCAGATTATGCGGAAAATTTCCCGACCGAAATGGGCGCACCCGCCAAATCCTTTAGGATGGCATTAGGAGCATTAATTATTAAAGAAAAGCTGGGAATCAGCGACATAGAAACAGTAGAACAGATCCGAGAAAACCCATACCTGCAATACTTTATCGGTCAATCAACTTACAGTAATGAACCCCCATTTGACCCATCACCCCGCCATCCACTTTCGGCAGCGAATCAGTGCGAATTTAATCAAGAAAGTGAACGAACGAATGGTGGAAAAAATGCGCGAAACCACCCCAAAACCGCCAGAAAAAAAAAAGGATTCGGACGAAAAAAATGAATCAACCAATCAAGGAAAATTAATCATAGACGCGACCTGTGCCCCAGCAGACATTAGCTATCCGACGGACTTAGGACTATTAAACAAGGCTAGAGTTCATACCGAAAAAATTATCGACATCCTCTATAAATCCCTCAAAGAAAAAATCACAAAAAAAACCAGAACCTACCGAAAAATAGCCAGGAAAGACTACTTAGCAGTAGCCAAACAACGACGACCTAAACGAAACAAAAAAATCCAAGCCCTTAAAAAACAACTGCAATATATCAAAAGAAACCTCGCTCATATTGAACAGCTAATCGAATCAGGTGCCACCCTAAAAAGTGTGAGCCACAAGCAGTATAAAACTTTGTTAGTCCTCACAGAAGTCTATCGCCAACAACTCTGGTTATTTGAAAATAACAAACAGAGTATAGAGGACAGAATAGTAAGTTTAAGCCAACCCCACATCATTTGTGACAAGTTAAGAAAAAGTGCAAATTGTCAAGGGGGTAGACAAAAAAAGGTAAAATAGGATGAAACCTTGACCGGGCAAGCAGTTGAGCCATAATTAAACCAGTTATGACTAGCAAAAAACGAATCAACCGAGATCATGCAAAGAAAAAAAATCGTCCCCAAGTAGAAACTGAAGCGATCGCGAATTACCTGGAAGATTTATTAATTCCGGCAATGGCGGCCCAAAAAACTTTTTATCGCCAACTAAATTTAAGAGATAGAATTCTAACACTACCATTAATGATGGCAGCAATCCGCCAGTTTACTATGGCGATCCGTACCAGGAGTAACAGAATTAACCAGATTATTAAATAAAGAAGGATTTTTATGGTGTCAGCCACAAGAAATTAGTCAACAAGCATTGTCGAGCGAGATTTTTAACTTTTCCATCAATTTTATTTGAAAAAGTATTTAAAGAATTACTACCTCATTTTCGACAAAAATGGTTGATGAGAAAATCGAGACCATTACCACATAGCGTACAATTTGCCTTAAAAAACTTTGAAAATATCTGGATAGCTGACGGCTCAACATTAGAAGCATTATTTCGTAAACTAGAAAGTTTATCAGATGTTCCAATTGGTAAATTATCCGGAAAAATGGGAGTAATTATAGACCTAGTAACTCATCTTCCCGAAGAAATTTGGTTTTGGGAAAATCCGAAACAAGCAGATACTCATTGGGAAGAAGATTTACTAAAAAAAGTTAAGCCAAAAACCTTGCTGTTATTGGAATTAGGATTCTATCACTTCGCTTTTTGGTCAAAATTAATTGAGCAAGAAATTGGATTTATTACTCGGATCAAGAAAGGTGCATCTTATCAAGTCAAGCGGGTATTAACCAATACTTATGAGGTTAAAGACCAGATAATTCAGATAGGTGCAGGGACAAAAAACACACCAACTTTGACTATAAGATTAGTACAAATCCGCTCAAAAAACTCCTGGCGTTCTTATCTGACAAGTGTCCAAAACCCCGAAATATTGCCCCCCTATGTAGTAGCAGATTTATATCAAAGACGCTGGCGAATTGAAGAGGCATTTTGTATAGTAAAGAGACTCCTAAATTTAAGTTATTTATGGACAGGTTCGTCCAACGGAATCCAGCTTCAAATCTGGGCTACTTGGCTATTTTATGCGGTTTTGGTAGACTTGGGAGATGCCGTTGCGGATGAATTAGGAGTGCCAATTGAACGTGTTTCACTCTTAAATGATTTATCGAGGGATGTATCATTTTTCTGTGGCCTATCAAAAAGGATTAGCTTCTGACCTAGTTAAGTATTTTGCCGACGCAAAAAATCAAGATTTAGGGATTGTTAAGCTACGCATGAAAACCTCATGTCAGGCTAATTATTTCTCCTTTCCCTGGAACTCAAAGAAGTCCCGAACAATTTTTTTTCAATAATGAATGAACAAATGGAGTCATATTTTAATTGGTATTTCGGTAAAAAATGAGTAAGATTACTCATTGACAACAGTGTTTTTAGCTTAGGAATAAAAAATAAATAAGTTGATGAGTTATCGGTTATAATGAAAAAAGTGTGAGATTACAATTTTCACTCCTACAGAGCTCGACTCACAACAGATTTTTATACACAACTACTCTAATTGGCGTTTAAACCCATGTCTTATTCTAATTCAATTGAGTCAGAAATGAAAAAATTTTATAAATCCTTATCAGAAAAGGATAAAAGAAGGTATGCAGCTATCGAAGATCAAAAATTAGGATGGGGTGGAATTAGCTATGTAATGCAACTTTTGGGATGCAGTCGAAACACCATCGTCAAGGGAATAGAAGATTTAGAAAAAATGGACTCAGAGACACTCAATAGTTCCCGGATCAGAAAGAAAGGAGGGGGAAGAAAAAGTATTCTGTCTACTCAAATCGGTATTGATGCAGCATTTTTAGAAGTTTTAAAAAATTACACAGCCGGAGACCCAATGAATGAATTAATCAAATGGACTAATTTGACGCATAAAGAAATAGCTGCGGGACTACGAGCGGCAGGTTTTACCATTAGTCTCCCATTAGTTGCCAAACTATTAAAAAAGCATGGGTATGTGAAACGAAAAGCTCAAAAAAAACAAACAATAGGAATTAATAAAAATCGAGATGCTCAATTTAAAAACATTGCTAGACTTCATGCAGAGTATAGAAAAGCCAGCAATCCCATCCTACGTTTTGATACCAAAAAGAAAGAAGTTTTAGGAAATTTGTATCGTCCGGGAACTCTCTATACAAAGGAACCTGTCACTACTTTCGATCATGATTTTTGGAGTTTAGGTCACGGTAAAGTGATTCCGCATGGGGTTTATGATTGTCAACAAAACCGAGGATATATAACATTAGGAAATAGTAAAGACACCAGTGAATTGGGAGCGTGTCACTTTTGCGATGAGTATTTATACTTAAACATTTCTTCGCTTACCAATTAAGCCATTTAAGTAAGC
>NZ_JAUBUJ010000197.1:0-5832 GCF_036705405.1 Microcoleus sp. B13-B6 | reverse complement strand
TTGGTCAATCCTAAGCACTTTAAAAACTGGTTTACAAGCTGCTGCTACTGTACTTCATAAACCTGGAATACGCTGTAAATAACTTCCACAAGTTTGTGGGATGGGCGTCCCGCCCGTCCAAAAAGGACGGGCGAGACGCCCATCCCACAATAACAATTAAAATTGTAAGTTATTTAATTCGCGATCCTTAGTAGAACTTACCCATAAATACGAAACGGAAGAAACCGGGTTTTTTAGCTGTGTTAAAGGGTCAACAGCAATATTTCCGTAAAAAACCCGGTTTCTGTATCCATGAGTATTAAGGTGCCAGCAACTTCGCATCTCCCGGCTGGGGCTGCGGTATCTCCGGCGAATTCGATCGCCCTTGTGGTTTTTCCCCCGCCGTCGGTGTGCGCCCACCCCCGGCAGTCTCCGTAAAAACATCAACCAAAGCTTGAACCAAAGCATCCCGCTGTGCTCTATTTAAACTTTGAATAGCAGCGCGATCCTGTTCCATTGGATTCGATCGCAAAACGTCCTTTCCCGGATAAACGCTTTCCACCAAATAATCGGGAGTCGCCCCCAAATAGTCAGCTAAACTCAACTTCCAATCAAAGCGGTAATTGGGCGGCCGTCCTTTGACAAATACGTGATATCGAATCAACCGCCCGACTAAAGTATTAGTAGGATCGACTTTTCCAGTTTCCTTAGAAATGTAGTTATTTTCGATCGGCAAATCCGGCAATTTTTCGTACACCAATTTCCACGCATCTTGCACCCTCACTTGTGGCGGCGCAGATTGTTGAGCCACCCGCTGCACTGAGGCCGACTCAGAACTCCGCAGCAGCGAAGGTTTCAAAGCCGACATACTCAGTTCCCCGGATTCCAATACCCAACTCAAAAGCGTGAAAATCGCTACACTCAAAGTAACCAACAGAAAACTTAAGCCCTGCTTTAATCTATTCACGGTTTTGACAAGAATTTCAAAAATAGAATAATTTCATAAACTTACCCCAAGCAGATGTCCTAGTTTCTAATTTTAGGACTTAGGAAAAGAAACCCGGTTTAGGAAAATCAGAAGTTTGTCAACGAGACAGCTAAGAAGAAACCGGGTTTCTCGCCCAGGCCCGCCAGTCTAGTTTGAGAAAGTTTTGAGTGTGGAGTGTGAAAAAATTGCTCGCAATTCACCACTCAAAACCCAAAACTCCCAAAGTCTAGATGTCTCCGATAATTTCCGGCTGAGTCAGTTCGTCCGACATCTCAAATATCGCCCGCATTACAGGTTTCATTTGATGGTCATCCATATTGTCAAAATCTTCATAGCGACGGCGTTTTGCGCGGTTCGCCACCTGCACCGTAATCCGATAGCGGTTGGATGCACCGTTAATCAACTCTTCCGCCCGACGAGTTAGCTGAGTTGAATCGAAGGTTGGACGCTTAACCATGAGACTCCCTACTTTATGTAATGTTACATTCTAGTCTAGTATGTCAAGATTCATAATTTATTAACTGAGTATCATTGCTTATGCAGGTAGCAACAGCCTATTCCTTTGGTCACTTGCATCGGGGAAATTCTCATCCCCTCAAATTGGTTGCTTTCGGTGACAGCTTAATCTACGGTTTCGGCGACGGTGTAGGCGGTGGCTGGGTAGAAAGATTGCGGCGCCAGTGGATGTTACCGGAGAGTGCAGGACACGTTTTATACAATTTGGGCGTTCGGGGCGATCGGGCTTATCAAGTCTCCCAGCGGCTCGAAAACGAGTTTCGCCACCGGGGCGAACTCAGAAACCGCGTCCCGGATGCGATTATTCTTTCCGTAGGTCTCAACGATTCGGCGAGAGTGCAGTCGCCTACCGGGCGCAGCTACACTGATTTTGAACATTTTAAAACTGTTTTGGATCATTTGTTAAACCTGTCCCAACAACTTTGTCCGGTGATATTTGTCGGGATGGTGCCAGTGGATGAAAGTAAAATGCCTTTTCAAGATTGTTTGTATTACAATCATGCTGACCAATATCGGTATAAAGAGGCAACGAAATTAGCTTGTGAGTTGCGGGGAATTCCCTATTTAGATATTTTTGATAAATGGGTAAATCGGGGCAGTGATTGGTGGCGATCTCGCCTGATTGCAGATGGGCTGCATCCCAATGCAGCGGGCTATCAATCTTTATTTGAAGATGTGACAAGCTGGGAGCCACTCGCCAGCATTAGTCATTAGTCAGTTGTCAGTTGTTAGTTGTCAGCTAGGCTGTTGCGCCTGTTATGCAGCTTGTCTAAAAAACTGTGTAATTGATATTACTCTTTTTTTACAAGCAGCTATGTGCGTATACACTCTACTTTGAATGAAAACTTCAGCTTAGGGATTCCGCTTGCCTGTAAAAGACGTGCGATCGTGTCTACACTTTCATCGTATGACATATTATCTTTAGAACCAAATGGAATATCTGCTTTCCATTTCCCATTTAAGGTGACAGTGAGTATAGCAGGTGCTATAAATCTTCTAGGCGATACATACGCCTTGCTTACATATCCTTCTTCTTTGTTCAGCTTTACTTTAGCAAAAGCGGACAAGTAGGTTTCTAGCAGCAACCAAAACACTCTATCTACTGTCGCCTGCAAATAAACTTCGTTGTAACGTTCGCGCAAAGAGATTTGACTCGTCATCCCTTTTGCACCATATATTGTATTGTTCATCCGAATAACTTCAGAATTAACAATTCTGTCTCCTATAGGCTCTTCGAGCTTACCAAAGAATGGCTTAATAAAAATATTCATTCTTTTATCTGTACTGCTGTCTATGTAATTATCATCCTTTGGTAATTGCTCTAGATACCTATTTACCTCATAACGATTTAAGTCAATACCGCGTTCCGTTAACAAGGTGGCCAGATATTGTTTTTTATTGGCAAGATTAGCTAACCTTACCAGCATACCTGTATTACTATCCCGGACAGTTGTTGTGTTGGTTGGTAATACTTGCGCTTGACTGAAATCTATCTCTTCATTAAAAAGTAATTTAACGAAATCTTGTTTATAAGGATATATTCGTTCTATAGCCTTGCGGGAAAGTCTCTCATATAGGTCATCTTGGTTATCTTTAGCCAAAGATATCCCTCCAATCCCAAGCAAACACTTATTTTTTAGGAGGGCTAAAGAAGCTTCATCAACAGCCCTAACGTCTACATTTGCCACTTGAGTCAAATCGTACCCTTGAATGTATTGTAAGGCTTGTCGATCGATTCCATATACTTCTATAACGAACCCATTAACCAACAATCTTCTCACGGCTAATTCATAAATGGGTTTACCTTTATAAGTATAAGCAAATTCCCAATTATTATAATAATTACTGCGCTTTCTAAAAATCCTTCTCAGGAAACGCATTTCTGAGTTCCAGTTGTTGCCTAATTCACTTAGATTTATGCAAATGTGTATTACACTCAGAGGCAAAACAGCCTTTTTTACTCTCCAATTATTTTCCCAAGAGATAGAAGTTTCTATAAATTTAAGGTCTTCTTTTCTGGGGGATTCTACACCTAATACAAAACTGTACGGGGCTAGGCTAAATAACGTTTCCTGTAATAATCTCTCTGTGGGAGCTAATTGCTTAGCCTTGACTTGAGTTCGATTCAACTGCGGGCTGTACTGCTCAATCCGCTGCTGTTCAAGAATGTCAAGTAGCGATTCAGGCAACAATTCGTAGTAGATAGTAAACTGTTTTTTTCGTTGCTTTTGTAGTTGATCTAGTCTGTGGTGACTATCACCTGTCCACCGGGTACGAAGATTCTTTGCTTTTCCGATGTACCAAATTATAAATTTTTCATCTACAACGTAATATATTCCAGATTCTTGCGGCAGTAGTGTTCTGCTCTTTAAACTTATATGAGGTAATTGCAATATCTGTTCGTCTGCACTCATATTTTTGTTTTCTAGTTGATGCGATGTGTCTCTAGAGCTAATATTCTAATGTGGGCGAACTAATGTCAAGGGAACTCGCAGTTCTTCTCAAACCGCTTTGTCCGTAAATCCTGTTAATTGTAGAGACAAGGTAGTCTTTAGACAGCAGTAACAATCAAGTAGGGTGCCTCAGCTAGGATTATTTCCCCTACAAACTAAGAATCTCACAACTGACGCACTCCCGCAAAAAACGGTGCGTCCGATTCATACTTTTCGTGCACATTGAAAATCTCAAACGTGACGCACGCTACCACAAGAGTAAACATTGACCATCAAGTGAAACTTGATAAAATGCTCAGTAACCAGGTGGGTGTTGCAAGCTACCAACCACTTTGTCGATCGCTTCTGCGATCGCCAACAACTCGATTTCGCACCACCGCTTACCAACAATTTGCATCCCAATCGGTAAACCATTTTGAGTTTGTCCAATTGGAATTACCACGGCAGGATGTCCACTAAGATTAGAAGGCAGGGTGTAAGCCCCGTTTGCCACTGCATGAGGATAGGATCTGCCATTAACCTCAACGGCACTCCAAGCGGGACGATGAGTAAACGCAGCGGTTGCCGCAACGGGACAAAGCCATACATCCCACGGTTCTAATGCCTCATCTATATGGGCAGTGAAGGCATCGCGCTGTGTGAGTGCCTCGAAATATCCTTTCAAACTTGGATTCAATATCTCAGGTAGGAATCTGCTGAAATCTCCCAATTTTCGGAGTTCCTTGTCGCCTTGGGTTGCGGTGCGGAAGATTAACTCTAAACTACGACGCAGGTTATATCTATCCTGCGGTTGAGCGTAGATAGTGAGGTACATTGAGATCCGTCCGTAGAGATTCAATATTTTGGAAAGCTCAAAGTCTTTGGGAAGCCAGCGTTCGGTGTGGACACCTGCGTGAGAGAGTGTCTGCACGATCGACTCCATAGCTGCTCGAATTTCAGAAGCAACGGGAACTTCGGCCCATTCAGCAGTCCAAGCGATTTTGAGCTGCTGCACAGGCTTCCCAGAGGGTCGATCGAGCGGAATCGGCGGGACATCAGGGCGTCGCAGATCCGCGCCTGCAATTAACGAAAAACATAGCCGGATGTCTTCGAGCGATCGAGCAAAACAGCCTACTGTCATCATTTGCCGAATAGACAGTGGCATTCCCGGCACTTCAGGAATCTGCCCTGCTGTAGAAATACGGCGATCTGTCGGCTTTAAACCATATATGCCACAGAAATGAGCGGGTTGACGCACCGAACCCCCGAAATCGTTCCCCAAATCCAACGGTGAAAGTCCTGCTGCGACAGCCGCGGCACTCCCTCCAGAACTGCCACCCGGTGTGTAGTCAAGATGCCAAGGATTATTCACCCGTGGAAACAGAGAATTTGTGCTTTGATAATTGGCAGCCAGTTCCGCCATGTTGGTTTTTCCCATGATGACAGCACCTGCTGCCCGCAATCTCGCAACAGCAGTTGCATCCTGTTGAGGGACATAATCTTTGAGGGGAATATAGCCTGCTGTGGTGCGGAGTCCGGCTGTTTCAAAAATGTCTTTAATCGTGATGGGAACCCCATGTAAAGCACCCCAGTTTTCTCCTCTGGCTAGGGCTTCATCGGCAAGTCTTGCTCTAGTACGAGCATTGTCTTCATCCAGGGTACAAATGGTGTTTAATTGCGAGTTGTGCTTGGCGATTTGAGTAAGGTAAGCGTCGAGAACTTCGACGGCAGAGACTTGGCGATCGCGAATCAGTCGCGCTAGCTGATGGGCAGAGGCAAACGTCAGGCTACTCATAGGCAACAAACAGGTATTTCTCGATCGAGTCAATTATATTCACTTTTAGTTAGGAATGAGAATTAAATAACTTCCACAAGTTTGTGGGATGGGCGTCCCGCCCGTCCAAAAAGGACGGGCGG
>NZ_JAUBUJ010000196.1:0-6194 GCF_036705405.1 Microcoleus sp. B13-B6 | reverse complement strand
CCGTCCTTTTTGGACGGGCGGGACGCCCATCCCACAATAACAATTAAAATTGTAAGTTATTTAATTCGCGATCCTTAATTAAAAGAACGCAGACGAAATTTCATCTGCGTTCATCTGTGTTTATCTGCTAATATCTGCGGTCAAAAAACATCCCAATCTCCCAATCTAATATGATGTGCGGTCGATCGACCACGCTCAAAAGCCGGGGCGGGTTTACAGAATCTCTCGTTTCTATTGTAGATATTGGTAAACCCGCCCCTACAGGAATTATGGTCAATTCACCTGACATGATATAACTACTTCGCAGCAGGTAAAGACAACTGAGGCGAAGTTTTAGCATAGCTTCCATTCACGGGAATGGCATCCGGTTCCTGCGAAAGCAAAAACTCACGAATAACCCTAGCAACTGCTCTTTGAGCTAAACCGCCGACTACTTTCTGCCCCATATTCTGCACTTCCGGTTTCACCAACAATTGCGGAAGTAGCTGCAATACTTTCGTCCCGTCAAAGCCGGGAGTTGATTGCAAAATATCCCAAATCCGTTTGATGTGTTCTAAGTTTTTTTGTTCAGTTGGTGAAACCACAGGTTGATTTGCCTTGACTCCAAACCATTCGCCGACGACTGCTTTGGCGTTAGCAAAAGCATTGCTGGAAAGTGTGTCGAGACTCTTGACTAATTCCAGGACAATACGATCGCGAATGAAATCTCCTCTTTCGGAAAATAAATACTCTAATGCTTGGTTCAAGATTTTGCTGACATCGTAATCCTCGCTCTCGCGGGCATTGTTGAGCAAGTTTTCTAAGCGGTTCCAGCGGAATTCGCCTTGTTTGAACAGCAAATCTTGCAGGGATGCTCTCAATTCCGGTGCGGGGTCGCTCAACAGCCGTTTTGCAACGTAAGGATAAGCTTTGCTCAACACTTTGAATTCTGGATCGACATTAATGGCAATCCCTTCTAACGTGACGAGCGATCGAATAATCAAAGCATAGTAAGCTGGAACCCGGAAAGGATATTCGTACATCACCGCCGAAAGTTCGTCAGTAATGCTTTTGAAATTGAGTTCGGCAACGCTAGCACCCAAAGCATTGTTAAATACCCCCGCCAAAGCCGGAATAATTGGCGTCAAATCGGTGTCTGGCGTTAAAAACTCTAACTTGACATAATCTTTTGCCAAACCTTCAAAGTCGCGGTTCACCAAATGCACCACAGCTTCCAACAAGCCGTACCGCTGATAAGGTTTAACTTCGCTCATCATCCCGAAATCGAGATAAGCTAATTGACCGTCAGGAGTTGCCAAAAGATTGCCGGGATGCGGGTCGGCGTGAAAGAAACCGTGTTCGAGAAGTTGTCTGAGAGAGCACTGCACCCCCACTTCAATTAAGTAAGGAGCGTCGATTCCTTGAGCTTTAACGGCCTCTAAATTCGTAAGTTTGATGCCGGTGATCCACTCCATTGTTAAGACGCGGCGGCGGGTATATTCCCAGTAGATGCTGGGAACATAAATGTCTTTGATGTGGCCGTAGAGTTGGGCAAACCGTTCGGCATTTTGACCTTCGTGGGTGTAGTCCATTTCTTCGTAAATGCGCTCGCCCAACTCGTCCATAATGCTGGCGAGGTCACTGCGAATTATTTTGAAGTTGTTTTGTGCCCAAACTGCAAGACGCCGCAGGATGTAGATATCTAAGCCGATGTTTTCGGCTAAACCCGGTCGCTGGACTTTGATTGCGACTGTTTCTCCGGTTTTGAGTTTGCCTTTGTAGACTTGTCCGAGAGATGCTGCGGCGATCGGATCTGGGCTGATTTCTGCGTAGATGTCTTTGGGGTGGGCTCCCAATTCTTCTTGGATGAATTGATATGCTACTTCGTTCGGAAATGCTGGCAATTGGTCTTGCAGCGTGGTTAGTTCTTCTAAATATACTGGCGGTACTAAGTCGGGGCGTGTTGAAAGTGCTTGTCCGATTTTGATGAAAGCTGGGCCGAGTTGGCCGAGAATTTCCCGCAGTCGGACGGCGCGACGCTTTTCGTTGGTGGCGGTACGACCTGTTTTGCCGTCGAACCACACACTGAAGGCAAAGCTAAAAAATGTCCAAACAACGCTCGACAGCCTTCCCCAGACTTGTAGAGGTCGATTTCGGTACAGGGCTGCGATCGCCACTGGATCGTACCGAACAGCATCTCCGGCTAACTCGAAAGCTATGTCTCTGGCTGATTTGAGCCGATCGTCCGTTACGAGCTCCGTCTCTAGTGATACTGGTACTGCTTGCAGGGGAATTGTATTTGCATCTTGGAGATTGCCGAGTACAGCCTGAGTCCCTGAATTTACATAAGTTGGCGGGGAGGCTGGCGATACTGTCTTGACATTCATAAATCAGACCTAGTGTGAAGCATTGTAAATATATTGTAACAATTTAAGGAAGAAGACCCTTCTTCCTTCTTATATACTTACTCGCCGCTGGATCTTTGGAGTCGATCGCGAATGCCTGATAGTTGCGATTGGCTGCTGACGGGCGATCGAGGTTGGGGCATTTCGGTATCGGGCCAGTTCGGTAAGTCGTTACAGGGACAGAACTCCGGGGGCATTCCGGTTTGTTTGAACACTACGGGCATAGCGCAGCGCGCGCAGGGACTGATTTCCCAAGCTGGCGTCAGCAGTTGGGCAATTGTTTCGTTTGTGCCTTCGAGGTAACAGTCTCCGCTGTCGCGGGAGATGATTTTTTGCCAGCAGTCTTCAAATTCCTGGCTGTAGCGATCGCCCCCATTTACCAATTTGGGCTGCAGCGCTTCGGAACCGTTGCGAATTAATACTTTTTTGCCTAACTGAAACCAGTAAGCAATATATTTTCTTACTTCACTATCTGATGCCATAACTTTTAGTCAACCCTTCAACTAATTGATTATTTTAGACTTTTAATTGGAAATTACCACTCTTTCTTAAGAGACATTTTATCTTTTACATAATTTCAAAATTTGGCTATTCCTCATGTCAAATTGTTGAGCTGTCCCCCTAGTGAGTATGTTTTTTGACTAATTTATGTGAGTCTTGAATTTTCAATCTTACTTAATGAAAATTCTACCTGATTTTCAGTTAAAATTGTCGTTCGGGAAACCGATATATTTTCTCTCTTGTCGATCGCGACTCCGGCTGTTAATTTTTCGCTACCGGCGGCAGCGGGGTACCCAAAGCGCTGAGATTCAAGGCGTAACCTCCGGTGGCGAGATAAACAGTATCGGCGATCGCCCCGATGTGGCGCACGAGAGTGCCGAGGCGATCGCGAAACAGCCGCCCCGCCGGATAAGCAGGCACAACGCCCCATCCGGTTTCTTCCCCTACCAAAATTACATCAGCCGCCGCCGACTTCAAACAGGCTAGCAAATCTTGCTGCGTAGTCGCCCAAACAGCAGCTTCTTGTTCCAAAAGATTTGCCGTCCAAGTTCCCAGTGAATCAATCAACAAGCAATCTGACGGCTTGCTTGCTCGCAAAACGGCCGATAATTCGATCGGCACTTCTAGAGTTGCCCAATCAACTGGACGGCGATTTCGGTGCCGATCGAGGCGACGAATCCACTCCAAATCCGTTTCATCAACCTGACCGGTAGCCACATAGATTACTTGTTTCCCAGAACCCGCCGCCAGAGTTTCGGCCCATTCACTTTTGCCGCTTCGGGCCGGCCCAGTTACTAAGATTAATTGTCTCGATGTGGTGGGTTCTGAGTTACTCATTAGTCAGTCGATTTTAGATTTTAGATTTTAGATTTTAGATTTACTCCACAACAAATGATTTTGGGAGATTGAAGTTTGGTTAAAATTTTTGGGCTGCTCGCGACTAATGTCGCGGGCTTGTCTCCCTTCTTTGGGCGGGGTCACATACAAAGGATTAAACATAATTCCCAATTGCCAATTCCCAATTAGCAATTACCAATTATGATTTAAACGGCAAACTACCAAATGCTTTTTAAGCGATAATAGCATTGATGAGACAATATCAGAGTAAGTCGATCGAGAACCCCCGTATTTCCCAAGCTGTTATTTATGCCAGATCGTCCTCAGATATCAGCGATTATTTGCACCCACAATCGCGCCGCCTATTTAGGTGGGGCGATCGACAGCTTGCTGGTACAGGATTTTCCCGACAACTTTGAAGTAGTAGTAGTGGATAACGCTTCTAGCGATTATGCAAGCCCCGAAAGTTCGACTTCGCGCACCCGCGAGGTGGTAGAAGCAAGACAGGGCGATCGGCGTCTCAAGTACGTCTGGGAACCCGAAATCGGTCTGTCAGTAGCCCGGAACACAGGCGCTAAGCAAGCTCGCAGTGAAATATTAGCTTATCTCGACGACGACGCTATTGCTGAGCCGAATTGGCTCAGGGTGCTGCACGCGGCTTATCAAAGCAATCAACAACTCGCCGTAGCTGGTGGCAAAGTAAATTTGCTCTGGCCTTCGGGAGTCAGCCCGCCCGAATGGCTGTCACCGGGATTGGCCCAGAACTTGGGATCATACGATTTAGGCGATACTTACCTATACGTGACTGCTGCCGGTTTGACTCCCAGGGGTGTAAACTATTCAATCCGGCGCGCTTTTCTCGAACAAATTGGCGGCTTCGATGCCAAACTCGGTAGAGTCGGCAAAAAGTTGCTGTCAAATGAAGAGTTGCGGGCCACAGAATTAGCTTTAGAGTTAGGTTGGCAAGTAGTTTATCTACCGGAGGCCCTGGTGCTTCACCATGTCGCGACAGAAAGGCTCAACAAAGCTTGGTTTCTACAGCGCGGGTGGTGGCAAGGCATCAGCGAGTGTTATCGCGAACAATTGTCCGATCGAGACGGTATTGCTCAGCTTGGGCGGGGGGGTGAAAGAATCTTGAGGGGAGTCTGGAAGTCTTTTAAATATATTAGAGATCCTGGGCTGCGCTTTGAAAATTTCGTTTTTGCCTGGGGTCAAATCGGTTATTTGAGCGCAGCCATCCGCGGCCTGATTTTTGCACCGAAATCGACCAGCAGGCATTAGGCTATAGGCAATATCCCTCGCTGCTCAAGTCGTCGGCCCTGCTGTGCCGATCGCATTTCATCCACCAAAACTCGACCGCATTCAGGTTCAAGCACTCGATTATGACATCTAGTTCATCCAAGATTCCGGTTTCAGTTCTCATTCCGGCAAAAGACGAAGAACTTAATCTACCAGCGTGTCTGGCCAGCATTGCCAGGGCGGATGAAGTTTTCATGGTTGATTCCCAAAGCAGCGATCGCACGGTAGAAATTGCCATCAGCACGGGCGCAAAAGTAGTGCAATTCTACTTCGACAACCGCTGGCCGAAAAAGAAAAATTGGTCATTGGACAATCTGCCCTTTCGCAACGAATGGGTATTAATTGTCGATTGCGACGAGCGCATTCCGCCGGAACTTTGGGACGAAATCGCGCAGGCGATCGAAGACCCCAATTTTGACGGCTACTACCTCAACCGCAAAGTCTTCTTTTTAGGTCAGTGGCTGCGTTACGGCGGCCGATATCCCGACTGGAATTTGCGTTTGTTCAAGCATCAAAAAGGCCGTTACGAAAACCTCGGCACTGAATCCGTCCCCAATACTGGCGACAACGAAGTTCACGAACACGTAATTTTAGCGGGTCAAGTCGGCTACTTAAAAAATGACATGATCCACGAGGATTACCGCGATTTATTTCACTGGATAGAACGGCACAACCGCTATTCTAATTGGGAAGCTCGCGTTTATTACAATATTATTGAAGGGCGCGACGACAGCGGCACTATTGGCGCTCACTTATTTGGAGATGCAGTGCAGCGGAAACGCTTTCTCAAAAAAGTTTGGGTGTGGCTGCCTTTTAAACCTATGCTCAGATTTATTTTATTTTATTTCATTCAGCTCGGCTTTTTGGATGGAAAAGCTGGCTATATTTATGCAAGGCTATTGAGTCAATATGAGTATCAAATTAATGCAAAACTTTACGAGTTGCGTTGTTGTGGCGGTCAGTTAAATGTGGCAGAACCTGAGCCTACTCTGTCGCCGCCAGTAGTTATCAGTCAGGAGACCGAAGTGAAATTGCCGTAATAGTAGGTATGAAATTTTAACCGCAGATGGCGGCGGATTGACGCCGATGAACGCAGATATAGTCATTTCAAATAAGTATGAGACACTAGACTTCACAATAAGCACGAATAATTTCATCAAGAGATGTGCCAGG
>NZ_JAUBUJ010000195.1:0-6226 GCF_036705405.1 Microcoleus sp. B13-B6 | reverse complement strand
CCCACGGATAAATGCGGGGGCTTGAGGATTTTTGATTTTCGATTTTGGATTGATTCCACGGATAAATCACGTGGCGGGTACCACCTTTGAAATTCCTGGTCAAAAACGCGCAGCAATAACGTTTTTTCGTCAGCATTCCAGTCCGAACTGTGCATCGTCCGACAATGGTCTGGTAAAACATTCCCGTCCATAAAAAAGATACCTTGCAGGACTTCAGGTAACTCCGCTGGATGTTCTACTTTCATCCAATTAGCGATGTCTTTTAGTTGCTTTTGTTCGATTAACATGGTATTATTTATCGTCAAAATAGTTGTGCTTTGGTTTCCTATTAGATACCCCCTTGATTTCTTAGTCGATCGCTCAATAGTTTGTGTGGCGTGCGGTTTCAACTCACATCTTGCATCATTCTCAATAAGGCTTTTATGTGCGGGCAGGATGCCCACCCCACAAGCAATTAATTCTTTGTGGAACAGGCATCTTGCCTGTTCTTGAGAATTGTGTAATATCTCAGTTTCAACCGCTATCTGATGCGAGCTTTTGGATTGATTACCGCCCCAAGTTAGGCTCAGAGCCTCGCCGCACTTTGCCTACCGTACTGACGACATCCACGAGCATCTTGAGTGCGATGTCTTTACCTGGGCAAATCCGTCCCGCACTCCGATCGCCCACGGAATGAAATCCCATATGAAAAGGGCACAGATTCTCCCGCTTAGCGTTGAATTCGTATACCGTAGAACCCCAGAAACTCTCGTCTAGCAGCCCCAAACTGAGCGGTATCAGTACCTTGGTTCCGGCAGGGAAAGTGCGATCTTTGCCCGCTACCGTTGCGGTGAAAGGCTCTGTCGCGACTCGGTGCGTGGCGCTGACGGGAGCCCAGAGGCGGGCGCATTCCAGGAGGAACAGCTCGATCGACTGGCGATCGTCCAAATCGAGCTCGTCCCAAAAATCAGTCGGGTTAATTTCGGCCGTCTGCTGTCCTTTATAGGCGGGGAGAGGCTGGTATCCCATTGCCGTGTAGCCTAGGTGCAGGGGGCCTTGCAGTCCCGCTATGCCCATAATTGATGTCATCAGCTTTGCCAATTCCCGCTTAGTCATGCCGTTGTTTTCCGAGCTCTCCTGGAAGTCGGCTAAAGCTGGGGAATTTTCATAGATAGTCGCTGCACGCTCGATTAGAGTAGACAAATCCCCGTGTCCAAACAGGTTCAGGCTTTGCAGCAGGTTGCCGATGACTGCGAAGTAGTGCAGCGGGCTTTGGCGAGTGTAATGTAATTCGGTGAGAAGTTCGATCGACTCTGAATCGTCTGGATTAATCCCAAAGATGACGTAGTGCAGATATCGGACTAAAAATCCCATCCAACCCCGCTTGACATCGGTAAAAAACGCTCCCCCCGCACCGTGCGACATCTCGGCATAATCTGCAGCTAGCCTCAGCAGCAACCGTCGGGCGATTTCGTCCCCTTGGCGATCCGTTGTCGCACTGTTGAATAGATATTTCTGCATACAGCTTCGGAATGCTGCGTGGTTGCTGGTATCGTCAGTGGCGCGATCGGACAAAGACAGCAGGAAAAGGTTTCTGCCGCCGACATCTTGGTTGGGCGCGCGATCGGGATCGAGTACAGAAGTACCAAGCCGCCATCCGCGCGCCTGGGGCGATGTGAGTGCTTTTTCCAGCGTGTCAAACTCTCCCATCACGACTTGCCCCGCGCAGCAAAAGTTCGCTCCAAAAGCCAGCCGTTTTATCGGCAAATACGTGGGTTCGTTGGCAATCAAACCCTCAATCAGGGCGATCGGAGGTAGCATCGTTTTGCTGAGACTCTCCTCCGGGTTTTGCAAAGCCCAAACCTGAAACTCGTTCAGGGCCGGGTTCATCAGCGATGAGAAAATAGTATCTAAATTTAGGTTCATCATAATTCCTCCGAGAATCCTTCGCCATAACGCGCTTCGCATTTAGCAGCAAGAGGGTATTGAGCGGCAATTGAGCCGGTATTCAATCCCACTTAATTGCCAAAATAAGTAAGTATAACTATAGCCATCTTTATTGGTGCACGCAGTGGCAATATAGATATAGTTTTACTGAATATGTATGCGCCCAAGTCTAGCCTTGTCCCGGAGATTGAGTGGAATTTATAACGATTTCTGGTAAGTATATCTACTTTCTGCATCTAAACTATTAGCCCCACTCTCTGATAGCCGCACATAAATACGATTTATGTGCGACTACTTGCTATTAAAGTTAGCCGAAATTTGCGACATTAATTAGAGTGGACGATACCCCATTAATAGAAGCTAAAATTTCTCCGGTTGCAGCCAACCGGATTAAAGTTGAACCGCTATCTTGGACAATCGCCAATTGCGAGAAAATCAGTCCGTTACCCAATACTAACAAATCTTTACCGACTTCAAAGTCAGTAATCGTATCAGTACCGGAATTCGTAGAGAGTAAAAACTTATCTACTCCCATGCCTCCCGTCAAAGTATCAAGTCCCAAACCGCCCGTCAGTAAATCATCTCCCTTACCTCCGTAAAGCATATCATTACCATCATCGCCATTCAAAATGTCAGCACCACGGTTGCCAAATAAGGTATCATCACCGCTACTTCCGAGCAAAGTATCGCTACCTTTGCCACCGAAAACCGAGTCATTCCCCAGAACTCCATTGAGGGAATCATTGCCCCTCATGCCCATCAGCAAATTATTCGCGCTGTCGCCAGTCAGGATATCGTCGCCATTGGTACCAAGAATTGCATTCGGGGAATTGCTGCCCAAATCTACATCGCCGCTGACAACAGGAGTTGCAATCACAGCCGGCAATACTACAGCTTCAATTCTCCTATCTAAAGCAGTACCTGTATTGTCAGCAACTACCTGGGAAATAGGTTTATTTCCGCTACCAACTGATTTGAAGTCTTGAGTAGTTGGGCCTAAAGCTACTTGTTGGACGCGGGCAAGTGATTCAGGAATTGAGGTTCCTGTTGGGTTGGAGACAGCGCTATCAATGCGCTGATTGGCTGTTGCCATTACAGTCGCAGCTTGGGAGGTAATTTGGGTAACAGTTTGGCTGTTAAAACTGGGGTCTATTTGCTGGATTTTAGCTGCTGCTTGCTGAATGATTGGTTCTAAGGCTGCTGCATTACTGAGGTTTAAAACTGTACCGGATTGAATTTGAACGGTAATTGAACTGACAACAGCTTTGACAATATCCTGACTAGCTGCACTGGAAGCACCGTCAATCAAACCGCTGGTTTGAGTGATGAAGTTTTGGACTTTGACCATTTCGGATAAGACTTGGACTCCGCCCGGTTGATTGTTGTTGGTAGCGTCGATCGGGTCGAAATCGGTGATGTCAACATCAGGGGGAATCGCCAGAGAAGATTTGACAAGAGATTGCGCTGTTTCCGGTGCAACTCCCTTATCAATTAAATCCACTACCAAACTCGTTAACAGCGTGACAACAGTAGCATCCGCAGGTGCTGTGACGGGTGTTTCTAGTGGCAAACCAGTAGCGGTGTCAGTGCCTCCAAAAGCAACTATATTGCCTTCCTCTGGATCAACTTCCCCATTCTGATTTTTGTCAAAGGTTTCCAAGGGAATATCGAGTTCGTATTCACCTTTAGGGCCCGTTATTGTAGAGGATTCGTTCGCATCCTTTACCCCATTCTTGTTACCATCAAAGAACACAGTAGCGCCAGCAATGTAACCGTCGATTACAGAACCCCGACCTTGATTGTAAACATCGAAAAATGCTATATCCGATGCACCAGCAGCATCCCTGGCTGTTACCCGAATCCAGTAGTTTTGACCGCGCGGCAAGTTATTGTCAACCCTGAAAGTGCGGCTGCTGGCGTCGAAACTCATTCCGGTTGGTAAGGGACTAATGCGGTTCCAACTTGTCGGGATTGGCGATCGCCCCCCGCTGACATTTCGCCACTCGAAATTGCTCACATTTTCATACCAATCAGCAGTGTAAGTCAGCGTATCGCCGGGATCGGGGTCAGTGAAAGTGTTGTTTTGAAAAGTAAACTGCAAGTTGCCAGGACTCGAACCCGGTTGCAAGCTCAAACCTTGTTCACGGAACGGAATGGTCAAGACTGGCGGACGGTTGACGCCAGGACTCAGATTCAGATTAATATAACCTGACGATCCGCCGAAGCCATCTACTGCTATTTTGTAAGTCGTACCGGCAGTAGCAGTAAAATTGACTCGACTGGTTTGACCTCCAGCAGGGTCGTTATTATTGCTAGCAACAGTCGCCAAACTAGAAACTGAACTGCCAGTGTAAACCCCTAGCAAAGTATCGAAGGAACTGCCCGCCGTAGAAACTGTTACCGGGCCAGAACTTGGGGCTGTCCAAGACCACCAAATAGATTTACCACCGCTGTTACCTGCGTGATTTAATTCTCCTGTCTGTTTAGTGCCATTGACATTTAAGCCAGTTGTGGAAAAAGAACTACCGCTGACAGTTTTTGCCTTCTCAAGATTATCATTTGAGTGCCGCCAATTAGCACCGTAAATTGCAGTATTGTTCAGCGTGCGAGCATTATTTGTGGAACTCGTTCCTGTGGGTTCGCCGAGATATGTGCGATCGGGATTAGACCAGCGATTAATCCGCGTAGTGGGAGGATCGCTTTGGTAAGACATTACGGTGCGGAAAGTGTTTGGGCTGGCGGTATCCCGATAGCCGTAAGAATAGGGATAAGAAACAGCACTAAAAGCGTTTTCTGAATTGTGGTCAGCACCTAGGTTGTGTCCTAGTTCGTGGGCAAAGCTGTAATTTCCTGCTGCACAACTCCTCTTGACTACAGTAAAGCCTGAATTTGCAAACCCATAGCTAGGACTTGTCATTACGTAACCCAGACCGCAGTAATCTAAGCTATTAACAAATAAGCTCACCATGTCAGCCGAATAGGTGTCCCGCAGTTGGTGAACATTGTCTAAAAAACCATCGGAAGTATTGCGGAGTCTGCCTAAATCTGTGCTGGCATTGCCACTTTCGGTGTAGGATATCTCCTGTCTGTGTACTATTCGTATCCGCTGGTTGACGCCACTGTTTTCGTAACCTAAATTTGTTTCAGATTCGGCCAGGTCAATCAAGGTATTCATGGCATCAGTACCCCCCTCGGCGTCTTTGGCTGACGCGGTATAAACGACCATGACATCTATTACCGCAGGGTCGTCGCCAGTCAAATCGTAGCTGATGTCTGGAAGGTCAGCCAAACTGTCGCTGGGGACGGGAACTGCATCGCTTTCTTGGTTAAATTCGGCAGGATCGGGAAAGGCTGCTTGGTCGATTTCTCGAATGCTGTGCAGACCGTTACCTGCATAACGAATTTGGTAAAATTTGTCTTTATACCTGATATTGCCGATCGCCACGCCATCCTTTTTACTGTTGGTCAAGATGACTTCACTGTCATCTAAAGCACCTTGAATTCTGCCAATCCGCACCCAACTTTGTCCATTGGATGAGGTTTGTACTTTGTCAATGATTACGTCAAAAGACGTATCGTTGAATAAGTTAAGGTTGAGCGGCCCTTCGTCTAAACTCTGTTGTGGGTCGTCTATTAAGTCAAATTTGACGTTAGATAAGCGCTGTCGCTTAACAGTGGGGTCGTCAAGGTCAGCTTCTGCGACAACTTGCCCGGGTGACAGGGGAATGAATAAAGAATTGCGTTTGTTGGCTAGGGTATCATTATCGCTATTGGTGACAGCGACATCGGCTGCATTTAAGCCGTTATAATTGTTGTCCGCACTAACAGCAGGGGCAGTAACAATCGTGTAAGCTTGCTCGCCGTCAACAACATTATCATCAACACCTGTTAATGTTACCGTTTGCGCTGCATTCCAGTTACCAGAATTGAAAGTCAGCGAGACAGGTGAAACTGTTCCTTCTGTTGTATTTGAACTTCCTAAATCTATTTTGACATCAGCAGTAGGTTGGCTGTTGAGTTTGACATTAAATGTGGCTGTTTGGCCTGCTTCTGTCGTGGTTAATCCACTTGCAGCATTAACACTAATTCCAGCAGGTGTCGGTGTTGGTATTGGAGGTGTTGGGGTTGGTGTTGGGGTTGGTGTTGGGGTTGGTGTTGGTATAGGAGGTGTTGGAGTAGGAGGTGTTGGAGTAGGAGGTGTTGGAGTAGGAGGTGTTGGGGTTGGAGGTGTGGGAGTAGGAGGTGTGGGAGTAGGAGGTGTGGGAGTAGGAGGTGTGGGAGTAGGAGGTGTGGGAGTAGG
>NZ_JAUBUJ010000194.1:0-6383 GCF_036705405.1 Microcoleus sp. B13-B6 | reverse complement strand
AAGTTTCTCAACCTGCCGCTGTTGGGTCAATAGGACTGGGACTTGGGCATCCTCCAGCATGAAGGTGAGACGCTCTTGCGGATATGCCGGGTCTAGTGGTAAGTAGGCTGCACCTGCTTTGAGGATGCCTAGGAGTCCTACTAATATATCTAGCGATCGCTCTACACAAATCCCCACGCATATCTCTGGTCCTACCCCCAGCCCTTGCAGGTGGTGTGCTAATTGATTGGCACGGTAATTGAGCTGCTGGTAGGTAAGTTGCTCGCTTCCAAAGACTGCGGCAACAGCGTTAGGAGTTTGCTCGGCTTGGGCTTCAAATAACTGATGGATACAGGTGTTATTCGGGTAATCAGTTTGGGTGTTATTCCACTCCACCAGCAACTGATGTTGTTCGGCTGCTGTCAACAGTGGTAAGTCTGACAGACGCTGTTGACAGTTGGCGACAATGCCTTCGAGTAAGGTCTGGAAATTCCCCAGCATCCGAGTAATGGTGGCTGAGTTGAAGAGAGCGGTGTTGTATTCCAACGAGGCTCTCAGTCCTTGCGCCGTCTCTATCATGAATAGGGTTAGATCGAACTTCGCCGTTCCGTTTTTAATCTTCAGGGAGTTGACGGTCAGACCTGGTAACTCCAAGGCGGAGGTTGGAGTGTTCTGTAGAACGAACATCACCTGGAACAACGGCGTGCGGCTTCGGTCTCGTTCGGGCTGTAGTTCTTCTACGAGCTTTTCAAAGGGTAGGTCTTGGTGGGCATAGGCTCCTAAAGCTACCTCGCGCACTCGACCTAGCAGTTCTGGGAAACTTGGGTTGCCACCAAGGTAGGTACGCAGGGCTAGGGTATTCACAAAAAATCCAATCAGACCCTCGGCTTCCATCTGGTTACGACCGGCGATGGGAGTGCCTACGATCATGTCTTCTTGCCCGGTATAGCGGTAGAGGAATGTCTGGAATGCTGCTAACAGGGTCATGAACAGCGTGACCTGCTCCTGCTGGCTCACGTCTTTGAGTGCCTTGGTTAGGTTTTCGGGTAGATCCAGAGATTGGTACTCACCCTGATAGGTCTGAACTGGTGGGCGCGGGTAGTCAGTGGGCAGTTGTAGTATGGGCAGGCTGCCATTTAGCTGCTGTTTCCAGTAGTCCCGCTGAGACTCTAAAACTTCACCCTGTAGCCACTCGCGCTGCCAGTGGGCAAAATCAGCATATTGGATGGGCAGTTCGGGGAGGGGTGAGGGTTTGCCAGTGGAGAAGGCATCGTAGAGCGCTGCCACTTCCCGCAAGAAAATATCGTCAGACCAGCCATCATAAACAATGTGGTGTATGGTCACGAGCAGCATATATTCCGCTTCTTTTAGGTGCAGGAGTTTGACGCGAAACAATGGCCCAGTAGCTAGGTCGAAGGGTTGTTGAGCCTCCTCGGTGGCAAGGCGTTGAGCTTCAGAAAGTCCCTGGTCTGGAGGAAGTTCTCTTAGGTCTATTACTGGCAGTGTTAAAGCTGTATGTAGGGAGATGACCTGCTTGGGTTGCCCGTCCACAGATGGAAAAGTAGTTCTGAGGACTTCATGGCGTCGGACAATTTCACTCAAGCTCTGCGAGAGTGCGGTTACGTTGAGTAGACCGGTTAAGCGAAAGGTAGCGGGAATGTTATAGGCAGGGCTGTCTGGTTCCAATTGAGCGAGCAACCACAGTCTAGCTTGAGCAAAGGAGAGGGGGAGGTCTCCGTCCCTTGGGACAGGCAATATTGGGGAAAGATTGGAACTGGTGGCAGCATTAGCCTTGTGCAGAAATGCGAGGATTTCTGCTTTGCGCTCTTTTAGCTCTTGCAGCAGGGCAGGTGTCAGTGTTTCCTTGGGAGCTTTATAGCGCAAGCGATCGCCTTCGTTCCATAGCTTCACGTCTAGACAGCGAAGCTCAGACAAAAACTCATCAATCGTTTTCATAATTCTCCCTCTTCATAATCGTCCATTGTGTCGCTCTCATTAGCCTGCAACTCTTGCACTGCCCAACGAACTGTCTCAATGCGACCGCCTAAGTCAGCCACAGTAGGTGCCTCAAATAAAGTACGCAGCGGTAGTTCCACTCCGAAGGCTTGGCGCAAGCGAGAAATAACTTGGGTAGCCAGCAGGGAATGTCCCCCCAATTCAAAGAAGTTGTCATGGACGCCGACCTGCTCCAGTCTCAAGACTTGAGTCCAGATATCAGCTATCTGCAGCTCGATCGGAGTACGAGGAGCCACAAACTTGACTGACTGGTCGGGTCGTGACTGGTCAGGCGCTGGTAGAGCGCGGTGGTCTACTTTGCCGTTAGGGGTTAGGGGTATGGTGTCTAGGAAAACAAAGGCTGATGGCACCATATAGTCAGGGAGCTTCTGTTTGAGGAAGCATCGCAGTTCGTCGGTAGTGGGTTTTTGCTGTTGGTTGGAAACAATGTAGGCAACTAAACGTTTGTCATTTTCTAGGCCAACCCTTGCTGTTACTACACACTGCTGCACAGTAGGATATTGGGATAGAGTTGACTCAACTTCTCCCAGTTCGATGCGGAAACCACGGATTTTGACTTGATTGTCGATGCGACCAAGAAATTCGATATTGCCGTCGGGTAGGTAACGGGCTAAGTCGCCAGTTTTGTAGAGCCGATCGCCTTTTAAATTTTGGATTTTGAATTGGGAATTTAAAAAAGAGTTAGGAATGAATTTCTCTTCTGTTAAATTTTGGCGATTGAAATAGGATCGGGCTAAACCATCGCCGCCAATGTATAGTTCACCCGGGACTCCAATAGGTACGGGTTGCAGATGGGAGTTGAGAATATAAATTTGCGTGTTGGCGATAGGACGACCAATAGAGGGTGAGGGGTAAACTTTCTCATTTTCACCTCTTCTGGGAATACATAAGGTAAATGTGGAATAGGTAGTGGCTTCAGAGGGTCCGTAGAGATTGAAAACCTGTTGAAGGGTTGTCTGCTGATAAAGTTGGTTGACCAGTTGCTGGGAAAGAGGTTCACCTGCTAAGTTGACAGTCTGCACGTTTTGGGGTATTGCGTTGGCTCTGAGTAATTCGGCTATCGCACTGGGGACTGTGTTGATTAGAGTGACATCTTTAGCTGCTTTTAGGGTGGGTAGGTGTAAAGCGTTTTGGGCCAGGATGACTTTACCGCCACAGCTTAGGGGAACGAATAGCTCGAAGACGGAAAGGTCAAAACAGATGGAGGTGGAAGCGAGGACTCCAGCGAGTTGTTTTGGATTAAATACGGTTTGCGCCCAATTGATAAAGTTAACTGTACTGCGGTGCTCTATGGCGACTCCTTTAGGGAAGCCTGTGGAACCAGAGGTATAGAGGATATAGGCTAGGTTGGTGGGGTTGACGTTGCTTTTTGGGTTCTCTGGGTTTTCTCGATTAATGATTTCCCAGGTTTTGTCTAGACTGATTACTGTTAATTGTTCAGGGTTGCTTGGGGATTGTTCGTTGCTGTCAATTATGTTGGTTGAAACTTTTCCTGAAGCGTACAATGAATTCTGAATAATTTTTGAAGTTGTCAGGAGCAACGATAAGAGCGAATCTTCGAGCATGAAGGCGAGGCGCTCTTGGGGATAGGTGGGGTCAAGGGGAATGTAGGCTCCGCCTGCTTTGAGGATAGCTAGGAGGGCTACGAGCATTTCTAGCGATCGCTCTAGGCAAATTCCCACGGTTACTTCTGGTTCCACACCCATTTTTTGCAGGTGGTGTGCTAGTTGATTGGCACGGCAATTGAGCTCCTGGTAGGTTAATTGCTCGTTTTCAAAGACTACTGCAACGGCGTTAGGAGTTCGCTCTACTTGGGCTTCAAATAATTGATGGATGCAGGTATTGTTGGGGTAGTCAATTTGGGTGTTATTCCACTCGACTAGGAGCTGATGCTGTTCGGCTTCTGTTAACAGCGGTAAGTCTGAGAGGTGTTGTTCTGGGTTAGCGACGATGCTTTTTAGTAAGGTCTGGAAATGTCCCACCATTCGAGTGATGGTTGCAGCCTCGAATAGGTCTGTGTTGTATTCAACCCCACCTTTGATGCCCTCTGAAGTTTCTTCCAGAGCGAGGGTTAAATCCAACTTTGCTGTGCCGTTATGGACTTCCAGAGGGGTTAGACTTAGACCCCGAAACTCCAAAGCCGCTATCAGGGCATTCTGGAAAACAAACATCACCTGAAACAGGGGGGTTCGGCTCAAATCTCTTTCTGGTTGCAGTTCCTCTACCAACTTCTCGAAAGGCAAATCCTGGTGAGTATAGGCTCCCAAAGCCACCTCACGCACCCGACCTAGCAATTCCCGGAAACTTGGATCGCCTGAAAGCTCAGTTCGTAGTACCAGAGTATTGACAAAAAATCCAATCAACCCTTCGATTTCAACGCGGTTGCGATTAGCAATGGGAGAACCAACAATAACGTCTTCCTGACCTGTATATCGGTAGAGCAGTATCTGGAAGACCGCCAGTAAGGTCATAAACAAAGTAACGCCTTCCTGCTGCGAGAGCGCTTTGAGGGCATCGGTACTTTTCTTAGGCAGTTCCAGAGATTGCCTTGCACCTCGATAAGTTTGAACAGGATGTCGGGGGCGATCCGTGGGCAACTCCAGCACAGGCAACTGACCACCTAGATGCCGCTTCCAGTAGTTAAGCTGAAACTCCAACACCTCACCGACGAGCCACTCGTTCTGCCAGACAGCAAAGTCAGCATATTGGATAGGTAGTTCAGGCAATGACGAGGACTTCTCGGTGGAAAAAGCTTCATAAAGCACCGACAATTCCCGCATAAACACACCAAGAGACCACCCGTCGGAAACAATGTGGTGCATGGTCAAGAGAAGCAAATGTTCCTCTTTTCCCAGATGCAGGAGATTGACGCGAAACAAGGGTTCATTAACCAAGTCAAAGGGGCACTGAGCTCCCTCAGTAGCCAACCGTTGAGCTTCCACCTCCCGTTCAGTCTCAGGAAGTTTCCGGAGGTCTACTATCGGTAATAGCAAGGTAGCAGCAGGACGAATGATCTGAATTGGCTGCCCATTCACAGCACTAAAGTTAGTCCGTAGAGCTTCGTGACGCCTCACAATTTCACTTAAGCTCTGCTCTAGTGCCGTCACGTTGAGCGAACCTTTCAAGCCAATAGCGTTAGGGATGTTATATAGGGGTGTCCCAGACATCAATTGGTCGAGGAACCACAGCCGCTGCTGAGCAAAGGACAGAGGCAGGTCTCCCTCGCGTGAGATGGGACTAATTGGCAGAGCCTGTAGACTCCCTTCTTCGGCTCGACAGGCTGCCTCCACGATCTTTGCCAAGCCCGCTAGGGTGGGTTCTTCAAAGAGAGTATGCAGGGGGAGTTCCACTCCGAAAGCTTTGCGGACGCGAGAAATGACTTGGGTAGCGAGTAAGGAATGTCCCCCCAACTCAAAGAAGTTGTCGTGAATACTTACCCCCTCAAGCCTGAGGACTTCGCTCCAGATGCCCGCCAGCAGTTCCTCAAAAGGGGTAAGATGCGGCACAAAAGTTTCTTCCATATCTGACCTTGTCCCATCAGGCACTGGCAGAGCGCGGCGATCCACCTTACCATTGGGTGTCAGCGGCAGAGCTTCAAGCTGCACAAATGCAGAAGGTATCATGTGGTCGGGCAGTTTCTCCTTTAGGTAGCGACGCAGTTCACTGGTGGAGAGGACTTGCTCCTGGCTCGGAACCACATAGGCTACTAAGCGCTTGTCACCAGGGTCGTACTCCTGGTCTATAACTACGGCATCCTGCACAGCCCGGTTTTGCCTCAGCACTGTCTCAATCTCGCCTAGCTCAATGCGGAAGCCACGAATTTTTACCTGATTATCGATGCGACCGAGAAACTCAATGTTGCCGTCCGGTAAATAGCGAGCTAAGTCTCCAGTTTTGTACAGACGTGCTGCGGGAGCGTCACTAAAGGGGTTGGGGATAAACTTCTGGGCTGTCAACTCAGTCCGGTTGAGATAGCCCCGGGCTAAGCCGTCGCCGCCGGTGTACAACTCGCCGGGAACTCCGATGGGGACAGGCTTCCGGTGGCTATCCAACACATAAACCTGAGTATTGGTAATGGGGCGTCCGATGGGGACGGAGTTACCGAGTTGGTCAGGCTCTGTTATTGGGTAGCAGCAGGTGAAGGTCGTGTTCTCGGTTGGACCATAACCGTTGATTAGCTTACAGTCTCCTATTTTTTGGAGAAATTTCTGGACATGAGGAACAGATAAAACATCACCGCCAGCTAATAGTTGACGCAAGGGCTTTAAATCCTCCAGTCGCTCATCCACCATTAGGTGAAACAGACCCGCGGTGAGCCACAGAGTTGTGATTTGGTATTGCTGGATAACTTGTCCCAACTCTTCCAAAGATGGCGTATGGGGGGGAAA
>NZ_JAUBUJ010000193.1:0-6502 GCF_036705405.1 Microcoleus sp. B13-B6 | reverse complement strand
GATATCATTGACCGTGACAGCGATGATTCTGAAACAGTTGATATCATTGACCGTCGTGACAGCGATGATTCTGAAACAGTTGATATCATTGACCGTGACAGCGATGATTCTGAAACAGTTGATATCATTGACCGTCGTGACAGCGATGATTCTGAAACAGTTGATATCATTGACCGTGACAGCGATGATTCTGAAACAGTTGATATCATTGACCGTCGTGACAGCGATGATTCTGAAACGGTTGATATCATTGACCGTCGTGACAGCGATGATTCTGAAACGGTTGATATCATTGACCGTCGTGACAGCGATGATTCTGAAACAGTTGATATCATTGACCGCGACAGAAATGTTGACGGAAATGAAGCTACTCGCACCCTAAATCCTGTCGAAATTGTTCGCCCTATTGACAGTGTTGGCCCGGTTGCTACCGCTGGCATTGTGAATAACCTGCCCTATTATATTGATGCTTTGCTTCCTACAAATCAACCACGATGGAACAAAAATAGCCCACTCGGTACGCCCGTAGAAGTTACTTTTAGCTTCATGCAAACTAAGCCAGAATCTACCTCATGGGATGACTTCAAACCCTTCACAGCAGAACAGCAGGAGTCTGCCAGACAAGGATTAAAACTTTACTCTGATATTTCCAATATCACATTTAAGGAAGTTTCTAATGCTAACGGTGGTGGAAAAATTCAGTTTGGTTCTATCGACATTCCCAATTATGCAGGCTGGTCTACTGGAGTCGGGTCTGCTACTAAAAGTCACATTTGGCTTGACAAGAATCTTGCCAACATTACGCCCGGTTCATCAGGATTTACAATTCTTCTTCATGAAATTGGTCACTCCCTAGGGTTGAAACACCCTCATGAAGGGGCAGTAAATATGCCCAATTATCAAGACAACGATCGCTTTACTCTCATGTCTTACAACGGTCACCCTGATATGCCAGGGGTGACACCAAAAACTCCACAACTATTTGATGTTGCAGCAGTTCAATATCTTTATGGGGCTAATACCGATACCCGTTCCGGTAACAATACTTATAGTTGGGGCAAAAATGCCAAATTTATCGAAACGATTTGGGATGGGGGTGGCACCGACCAAATCAGTGCCGCTAACCAAACTAAGGATGTAGTCATTGACTTAGTCGCAGGTGGTTTCAGTTCTATCGGTGCCAATGGTAATGCCAATGCTCAAAACAATGTGGCGATCGCTCTCGGCGCAACCATTGAAAATGCAGTTGGAGGGACTGGAAACGACAACATCTACGGGAATGCAGTTGCCAACAACATCCGAGGTGGATTGGGAAATGACAAGCTATATGGCCAAAGCGGTAACGACTTTCTGAGTGGAGGTAGCGGCAACGATGCCCTTAATGGCGGAGATGGCAATGACATTCTCAATGGTGACTCAGGCAACGATACTCTTAAAGGCGGAAAGGGTAATGACACTCTCAATGGTGGCTTAGACAACGACATTCTCAATGGTGACGACGGTAATGACATTCTCAATGGCGGAAACGGCAACGATATTCTCAATGGCGGCAACCAGAATGATACTCTCAATGGTGGCTTAGGCAAAGACACTCTCAATGGCGGAAACGGTAACGACAGGCTCATGGGTGGCGACGGTAATGACGTTCTCACGGGTGGCGACGGTAATGACACTTTAATTGGTGTTAATTCTTCTGAAGCGAGCCCTGGCACTCAAGAAATTGACATTCTTACTGGAGGTGCTGGAGTTAACACCTTCGTCCTTGGGGATGCCAATAATATCTACTACAATGAGGGTGGTTTGCAGGTTCCCAATCCGAATCCATTTGTTAACGGCTACGGCTTAATTAAAGACTTTACATCCGGTCAGGATACTATCCAGCTTAAAGGAGGAGTCAACTATAAATTGCAGGAGGTCAGCCTTGACGGTGGAGTATCAGGTCGAGGAATCTTCGTTGATAATCCGGGATTTTCCCCCGATGGATTGATTGGTGTTATACAAGGGATACAACCTTTCACTAACCTTAAGATAAACAATGGTGCTAGTATAACCACCATTACTGGGCTTGGTTTGGGCGGGGGCTAATTCTGTCTGTAGATTGGGAAAGTAGCTCTGTATTGAAAATAGGGAATTGGGAATGAGTGTTGTTTCCGAAACCCTATTTTCAATAGTCAGTGAAGTTAGCGATCGCTCAAGTCAGTCTCTTTTATTCTTCATAAGCGAATGCCAAATGCACGCTACGCGATCGCGCGATCGCACTATCACTGCTTTTCAAGCTAAAACACGGCAGAAATACTCGCGGTACAAATTGCAACGCGGCATGACATAATTATTTTGCCGCCGCACAATTCCCATGCTGTGCAATTTGTAAATTTGCATTGAATCTAATTCCACTGGTTCGGCCGAATTAACAACTTTTTTCAAAGCCAAAGCTAATTCGGGATTTTGTTGCAAAATTTCCAAATGCTTGCGTAAATGACTGCTGTAACTTCCAGATTCTGAGGCCGCATTTTCTAATAGCTGAGTTAAGGAAATTTTGCCACAACTAATCTCATACATTGCCAATCTTACTAAATAAGGATGGCCGCCGATCGCACTTATTAACTTTTGCAATTGCCCCTCATCCCACTCCAAGCCGTGTAAGCGAGCTAAATCGTGAATTTGCGGCCTCTCAAACTCCAGCAACTCAACGGGAACCCCCGCATTAAACGGAGATTGATTCATGTCCAAAGGAATATAAACTTCGGTAGAATGCGCCATTACCAACCGCAGTTTTTTCCAGATATCCGAAATCTTGGCTTTTTCGTGCCAGCTTCGCAGCATCCCCAAAAAGTCTTCAACTACTTCCGTGTAGGGAAATAGGCGATCGACTTCATCCAACCCCAAAACTAGAGGCGCTGATGTTTCTGCCAGCAAATACTCTTCAAAGTAAACCGTACAGTTATCGTTGCTGCCCAAAATATCCGTATCCCAATATTCGTTTAACTTGTTTTCTAACTTTAGCTGTCGGCTTACCATCAAACACAGCCAGCGCAGAAATTTATCCAAATTTGTTAAGATTCCTCGGTCTGCAGCGCTTAAATCTAGATAGACTGCGTGATAGTTTTCCCGATCGCCCTGAGCTAAAATTCTGGTCATCAATGAAGTTTTGCCCATCATTTCCGGTGCTTTGATCCGAATCAGCGAACCGGGTTTCACAACAGTCTCGCCGCACAAAGATTCAATGTTGCAACGCTCTACATAAAAAGGAGAATCTAATGATACCGAACCTTCGGGAAATGGCAAATTTGCGATCGCATTCAGTGTTGGCGAGGGCAGATTTATGTTAGTAGCTTGACGTAATTCTGGCGAGGCAAATCTCCTTAGAGCTTCTTTGAAATTTTTCTTACTAATTTTTTCTCCTAACGCTTCTGAAAACTTGTGCCACAATTTGTTACCGACATCTTTGTTGAGGTATTCAGCACTGTAGCCGTAAACTTTGGCGATTTCATCGTAACTTTTGCCTTCCCAAGAACCTTGAAGGACTTTCATTTCGATGTCGCTGAGATATTTGCCGGTGTTTTGAGCAAAAATGCGATCGGCAGATTCTTTGGTTTGGCTCCAAGAGAAGTCTAATTCTGAGTTCATGGGCTCGACCGGTAAGTACGTATATACGTAAGTATGCAGACTTTTACAAGATATCTATTGTTCCTGCATGGAGAAAGCCACCCTGACTTTTCCGTATTTTAACTGATTTAACCTGAGTTTTTACTGTCAGTCCTTGTAGAAACACCTGATTTTACTCCCCTGGTGGGTTTTCTTCTGGGAAAATATACTGGTTTAGAAGCAACTTGATTGCCGATCGCCCGATCGCAATTATCGATCGCCTCACCAACAATAGCCGAACCTCGCCAACACCAGGGTATAAGGAGAAACATTATGGCTGCTACCATTACCGTTAATAGCACAGATGACTCGAATATCAGGAATGCCGTCCTCACCCTCAGAGAGGCAATTCTGGTTGCCAATGGCACTCTGAATGTTCCTGCTTTGACAGTGGCAGAACAAGCACAGATTAACGGTACATTGGGTACAGCAGCCGATCGCGACACGATCGCCTTTAATATCGGGGCGATCGGTTCTCAGCAATTAATTCAGCCTTTATCCGCACTGCCGCCCATCTCCGATCCAGCGATCGTCGATGGTTGGAGTCAAGGCGGCGCGGGCTATAACGGTTTGCCACTGGTGGAACTCAGCGGCAACCTCGCCGGATTGGTGATGGTCGGACTTGATATCACTGCTGGGAACAGTATCGTGCAAGGTTTAGCAATCAACAGATTTGACTGGGCAGGTATCCGCTTGCAAACCAATGGCGGCAACGAGATCCTCAGCAACCACATCGGCACGGATCTTGCGGGTACGGTTGATCGGGGCAACCGCAGGGGGATCTGGATTGATGGCGTTCCAGATAATCGGATCGAGAACAACTTAATCTCTGGCAACGACAATTCAAATAGGGGGCTTGGCATCGAGATTTCCGGCATCGCTGCGCGCAACAACCAAGTAATCAGCAACCTTATTGGCACTGATGTTACTGGTACTGTTGCGATCGCCAATGCGATGGCCAACACCGGTGGCATCATCATCCGCAATGCGCCTGAAAACTTGATTCAGGACAACCTGATTTCTGGCAATGCCGGCGAAGGTGGCGGAATTGGGATCAACGGTCCAACTGCCAATCAAAATCGAGTTGTCGGCAACCTCATCGGCACTGATATCACGGGTAATGTAGCGCTAGCAAACAGTATCTATGGCATCGCTATTGGCAGCGCTTCTAACAATATTATCGGCGGAACGACGCCTCAAGAACGCAATATCATTTCTGGCAGTCAGACTGCGGGTATTGCTTTTCTACAAGCGCCTGATTCAACCGCTGTACCTGCGACAAACCGAGTTGTCGGCAACTATATCGGCACAAATATCAGCGGTACTGCCGCTTTGGGAAATCTGATCGGCATCTATTTCGATCTTGCCGAAAGCAACATCATCGGCGGCACAACACCGCAAGAACGCAATGTCATTTCCGGCAACCAAATTGCCGTCTACCTAGTTAGCAACCTTGCCACTGGCAACCGCGTTATCGGCAATTATATCGGCACGCAAGCTGACGGCAGCAGTCCTTTACCCAATACGTACAGCGTCCTAGCTGACAAAACTGGCGTCAATAACCGCATCGGCGGCACCGCAGCAGGAGAAGGAAATACGATCGCATTTAATCCTAGTAACGGCATTCAAGTTACTGGTGGCAACGGCTTGGCAATTTTAGGCAATTCTATCTTTTCTAATAATGGTTTAGGCATCGATCTCGATAACGATACCGATCCCTTAACTGCCGACGGCCTTACCCCAAACGACTTGGGAGACGGGGATACAGGCGGAAACGGCTTGCAAAATTTCCCGGTGTTAACCTCCGCAACTGCTAGCAACGGCAACATTACCCTTAGCGGCACTCTCAACAGCATTCCCAATACGACTTTCCGCGTCGAATTTTTTGACAATACTGCCTTAGATCCCAGCGGTAACGGCGAAGGACAAACTTATCTCAACTTTGTTAATGTCACCACTGATGCTGCTGGCAATGCTAATTTTACATCGCCGCCTTTAACTGCAACAGGGGCGATCGTCACTACTGCTACTAACTTAACAACTAACGATACTTCGGAATTTTCTCAACCTTCCCCCGGCTTACTGCAATTTAGCAATCCCGCTTACACGGTGAATGAAAACGGCACAGTTGTAGGTACTGCAATTAGCGTCAATCGCATCGGTGGTAATAAAGGTGCAGTTGGGGCAACGCTGACGCTGACGGATGGTACTGCTGTTGCTGCTGACTACACCAAGACGCCGATCGCGATTAACTTTGCCGCCGGCGATACGACACCAAAAATTGTTAGTATTCCGATCGCCGATGACGCGATCGACGAAGCTGACGAAACGGTTAATTTATCTCTAACTAATCCAACGGGAAATGCTACAGTTGGCGATCGATACAACAATGCAGTTTTGACAATTGCAGATAACGATAACCCTCCAACTGTCAGCATCGCCCCCGCCACGATTAACCAAGCTGAAGGCAATACAGGCACAACTGCCTACAACTACACCGTTAGCCTCTCCAATCCTTCTGGTTTGCCCATTACTGTTAACTACAAAACAGATGACGGTACTGCTACTACGGGCGATCTCGACTACGAAGATAATGACGGTAATCTCATCTTTAATTCGTCAGAAGCGCTAACAAAAACGATCGCTGTAATTGTTAACGGCGACACCAAATTCGAGGCGAATGAAAATTTCAGCGTTACCCTCAACAACGCCATCAACGCCACCGTCAATCCCGCCGCCAACCAAAGTACGGGCATTATTGTCAATGATGATAGTGATGACTGATACTTTTAATTCAGACAATCCCCGACAATCGGTGAAAATCTGAATATAGCACACTCATCAGACAGGTCCCAGA
>NZ_JAUBUJ010000192.1:0-6516 GCF_036705405.1 Microcoleus sp. B13-B6 | reverse complement strand
TAGACCAAACAAGAAATGAACGAAACCGCAACTCATTATCACGCTGGTTAAAACAACAGAAAATCAAACTGGGCGACATTCCATTCCTCGGCATTTGCCTAACCTCACTCATCTACTTCAGCATTCACGACCCGCTCTTAATTGCGACTTTAGGCTGCTCCAGCATTGTGTTTTTGAGTTTATGGCATCTCACTAGAGCTATTCCCATTGTAGAGCGATACATTGGCTGCAAAATTCGCTTTTGGCACATTGCCACTGCCATTATCACCTCTACTGCGCTTTGCTCCGTACTCGATTCCCCAGCCAACGCCCTCTTCCTCTCCGGCTTAGAAGAATTTATGCAAGAACTCGCAGAAGGAGCCTCTTCAGCAGGAGGCGAAGCTATTGATGCCCAAGTCATCGAACTGATTTTCAACTTAATTCGCGGAGCATTTCTTTTGTTAGTAGCAGCCGCTTCTCTTTTCGCCTACAACCAAGCACAACAAGGTAATGACTGGAGACCAATTGTTACCCAAGTTGCCTTAGCCTTTGCCATTGTAATTGCCGTTGACGTAATAACTTTTCTGTTCGTTGGCAATGGCGGAGGTGGAGGAGCTTAGGGAAGAATGGGAGAGTGGGGGAGTGGGGGAGTGGGGGAGATTAGAGGTGTGCAGTAAACAGCAAGCTGTTTAAATTTTCAGGTAGATGGCAGTTACACAATCCCTCATTTCTCTTCAAGTGGGTGAGTATATGTTAGATGTTGAAGCCCTCTAGTTTTTATCGGGTTGTTGCAATGCAAGTTTTCAAACTTCTCCCCCTCTCCCACTCTCCCCCCTCTCTCCCTCTTCCCCTCTCCCCCATACCTCAACCTCAAATCTAAACTCGTTTAAATTATGATCAAAGACCCAGATAAAGACTTTATTTCCGTCAATAAAATTCTCGGCAAACAAGCCAGCATCGGCATCATTCCAGCGGAACAGCTAATTCCCTGGATGCTAATCACTGTAATTTCCTACATCCTCACCAACGGCCTATTCAGCTTAGGAATGCCTTGGTTTTTCATCACTACTTTCTGGCTAATTGTAAGCTGGTGGCTCCTGACAGGTAACAAACCTCACCTTTTTGTAGACAGGTTTAGACCTCCGCCGGGAAATGAGTGGTACAACGGTAATCTTTTATACCTTTCTCCCGTTCCCCAACACCGACCAAACCCGATTCGCCACCGAATCAGCGATTCACAAGTCCGAGTCAAACTTAAACCCAAACTTGCTCCCAATCAACAAGGAGGTAACAGCCGACTTATGCCCTTCCAAAACTACCAAAACCTCCTGTGTTTAGTCACTATCAAAAAGGATGGTCGAGAAGTTTCTGGTTACTTACTGAATGAAGGCAGTCAATACCAAATTGTATTCGGATTCGAGACGGCTGGCTTTCACAACATCCTCTACCGCCATGAAGTAAACAATGCAGCCACCGCCTTAGAAGAAGGGCTAAAAGATATTCCCCCAGGCGAAAAAATGACCTTTCACACCGGCTGCTACAGCAGCGATTGCGTTCGCCAACAACAGTTAACTGAATTGGCTGACAACTGTCACCTCAAACCCATTTCTGTACTCGTTCGTAACGAACAGAAACGCATTCAAGAACTCAACTTAGCAGGCACCAGACAACTGTGGAACCAAACTATTTTCTGCACTTGGACATTCAACGCTCAATCTGGCTCCAAGTCCAACGACCCTCTGAGTAAATTCATCAATGGAATTATCAACACAGCCAACAGCATTGCTGCACAATTTACAGGCAACCAGCGCATCTACTCTGAACGCTTTTACAAACAACTGCTGCTCGACGCTTTCGAGCAAGGCTACATCCGGTGGGAACTCTTGCTAAACACCAAAATCGGACTGGAAATTCAACCCATGAATGCCCAAATACTATGGGGCTGGCTGTGGCAAAAATTCAACAGCGCACCCGTACCCCCTATTCCCCAACTTCTCACCTTAAAAGAAACCGCGTCGGACTACAAACTAACCGAAACCCTCAACAGTCACAAACACGCCTGCACCATTTTAATTGAAGGTATGAGCGGCCGTTCGAGCTGCCCAGAACACAGAAAAGCTAGCTCACGCATTTTGCTCCCCGGCAGAAACGCAGAATGCGGCGTGCTCACAATGGAAGAGGGCCCCGGCGGCTGGCTCAATACCAGAGAGCAACTGCAATGGCTCTGGAAAATTATGAGCAACAGCTACGTCCGCGATACTGAAGCCGTTGTCGAAATTAGCGCCGCTCCCAACTTTATTATTCAAGACAACTTAGCAAGGCAAGCTAAACAATCTAAAACTGCCAAAAAACGCGCTTTAGAAAAAGGTCAAGGTCGCGATGTAGGAGCAGAAGTCAAACAGGAAGAATCCTTTGAAGCCCAGAAAAAAATGTACAAAGGTGCAAGAGCAATTCACGCTGCTGTCACCTTCTTAGTCTACCGACCAACCCCGGAGCAACTAACACACGCTTGCCAAATGCTCTCCCACAGCTTCGGCTCTGCCAAGGTATTAAGAGAGCGCAATATTGCTTGGCAACTGTGGCTAGAAACTTTGCCCATTACTGTAAGCTGGCTATTGCACAGCAGTTCGCTAATTAACGAACGCCGCCTC
Source organism: Microcoleus sp. B13-B6 (assembly GCF_036705405.1). NCBI lineage: Bacteria > Bacillati > Cyanobacteriota > Cyanophyceae > Oscillatoriales > Microcoleaceae > Microcoleus > Microcoleus sp. B13-B6. The sequence continues at coordinate 3,886 of NZ_JAUBUJ010000192.1, read as the reverse complement.
ACCTTAGACACCGAAACTGTCCCCGGTATTTTGCCCTTAACTGCTGTAAGGGACATCGACTCAAAAGGAGTTGAATTCATCACCAAAGGCGGCAAACCGGTTTACGTTGACCTCATGCACAACCAAACTAGCCGCGCTGTCATAACAGGCGAGTCTGGTTCCGGTAAAAGTGTTTTGGGATGGCGATTTGCAGCCGATGCAATAGCCGCTAATATCCCAGTAGTCGGTATGGACATCTCAGCAGGAAGCGGCAGTACCTTTGAGACAGCAGTGAAACTGTTAGGCGACGATGGTGCGTACTACGACATCACTTCTGGCAGCTCGAATCTACTCGAAATACCCGATTTGAGGCGTTTCGACAGAGAAGAGCGATCGCGCCGACTAGACCAATGGAAAGAGTTTATCAGAAAAGCGCTGACTATTATCAGCATGGGCAAAGTCCGCGACCCAAAATTAGCGCAGCGAGTCGATGCCATTTTGCTGCTAACTCTGAAAAAATTTCTGGAAGACCCAGACATTATCGAGCGCTACAATACGGCATTTGAAAAAGGCTGGAAATCGACCGCGTGGCAAGAAATGCCAACCCTCACAAACCTCCTGAAATTCTGCACAAAAGAGCAACTAAACCTACAAAACTTTACCGACTTCGACCGCATTGCCATCAACCAAATTATCACTCAATGCAACGCATTACTAGCCTCACCTTTAGGGAAAGCAATTGGCAGACCGAGTACATTTTCACCCGAACCCGCTGTTAAGTTTTTTGCCCTTAGCGGTCTGGGCAACGAACAAGACCAGTATTTAATGGCCATTAACGCCCACGCTGCTTGCATCCGCAACGCACTTTCTCACCCTAAAAGCCTATTTATCGGAGATGAACTTTCGATTTTGTTTAAGAAAGATGGATTTGCTGAAGTAGTAGGCGAACTCTGTGCAGTAGGTAGAAAGAATGGCATTTCAGTGCTCTTGCTAGCCCAAGATATCGACAGTATTTGCGATTGTAGTGCGGGAACTATGATTATGCAAAACATGGTGTATCGAATTACCGGAAGATTGACATCAAACGGAGCCACTTCTTGGATCAAAAATTTGGGGTATCCGGCTGAAATTATTAGCCAAAATGCCACAGAAGCTTTCCTTCCCAGAGCTGCCGACCTTTATTCCAATTGGCTAATTGAAAAAGGAGGTCGTTTCTGGCAAAGCCGATACTATCCAGGCGAAATGATATTAGCCAGTGTGGCTAACAATCAAGCTGAATTGATGGCTCGCGCCCGAGTGATGGCTCAATATCCCAATACGTTAAAAGGGCAACTGCTAGCACTCAAACAATTTGCCTCTGAATATGTACAAGCCGTTAAAGAAGGGCGTTCATTAGCTAATCTTGGCAAGAATGGAGTCACTGATATCAATGGACACAAATCCCCTCAAGACCTTATTGCTAGCTAGACGGAGAAAAACCGATGAAATCACCGAAATTTCTTGTTAAACTTGCCCTCGGCATTCCTGCAATTTGGCTGAGCTTAATACTGAATTCTGTTGAAGCAAAAGCTCAAACCTCTGACAGCAATCCGACTGCAACACAGATTCCCACCTCAAACAATCCATCGAGCAGCACTTTCAACCGCTCCAGCTTCACAGTTCCCAATCAACAAATAGAAAACGAAATCCAACAATCAGCTAATAACTTCTTGAACAACCAGAAAGAAATAGGAGGTATAGAAAACACAATTAGCGACATAACAGGCGAAATTTCAGATACCATCTCCACCATCTCCGACAGCATCTCAGGCATCTGGGACAATTTGTTAAATAAAGTCGAAAATTTTAGCAGTGAAATAGAGTCAACCCTCTCTTCATTCCTGGGAGAACTGAAAGTTCCAGACCTAAAAGAAGCAGTTAAAAGCATAATGGACGGCAACACCTCCGAAAGCGAAGGGACAAAACTATCCGCTGCTTTAGAGAAGAGACCGCAAGATTCTTACAGCCTCAAAGAGAATACCGCAGAACTCGCAGAAAGAGAAAGTGCTGTCAGTGAAGCCAATAAAGCCACTCTCAGTAAAGAAGCTCAACAAAAGCAAGCTCAGATGAAAGAAATTGTCCAGCAAAACGTAGAGCAAACTAATCGCGAGAGCCAAAATTCAATGGAATTGGGTGCTGATTCAGAAGGTCAAGATGTCACACAGAACATTATGAGAAACATATCTCAACAAAGTGCGATCGCAGCTAAGCAAGCAGCCTTATCAGCAGAAAATCAAAGTGCCTTAGTCATGCAGGGCCAGCAAGCTCAAATCGATCGCAGTTTTGCCAACATTCTCAACGCTCAACAAGCTGAAGAACTCAACGAAATTAACACAGCCCAGAGACGGCAAGATGCTGCGGCGGCTACAGCTTCTTCTACTCAAGCCGGACTGTTTCAAATGCCGGGAGGCATCACCCTGGGGGCAAGCGAAGACTGAAATCACAACAAGGAGACACCGCGATGCTGACACAACTAATCGCCCAAACTAGCACAGCAGGACAAGCCCTGGACACTCTCTCTGACGCCATAGAAGTCTCTCAAAAAACCGTCGAATCCTGGAATTTAGTTTGGTTTAACACCTTCAATACTCAAGAATCCTCTCTCTGGATTGCCTTAGTCAAACTAGGACTAATTCTGGCGGGAATATCTGTTACTTACCTCGCTGTCACCAGTGGCAAAGAAATCATCGAAAAACAGTCTTGGTCAGAGCTAGTAGCCATGTTTATCTGGCCACTCGTAATTGTAGTATTTCTCAGCAACAACGGTAAAGTCTTAGCTGAAAGCGTCAAATTCATCAAAGCTGTAGGCAGCACTCAAGTTCAAGAAATTATGAAAATTCAAGTCGGAGAAATGACCTTCAGAACTGCCCTGAGCGACGTTAACCTCACCAGTGCTGGCAAAGAAGAAATCGAAAAACTATATAGCGAATGTCAGGGCAAAGTTGGATCAGCTTTAGTGGAATGTTGGAACAGCAAAAAACAGCCAGCTCAACAAATCCTCCAGGCAGCCGAACAGCAAAATGGAGGGCCTCTCAAAAGCTTGCAGCGATTTGTCGAAAACTTAGGCAATGTTGCCAATCTTCAGGATATAGGAAATGGCGATTTTGCAGGACAAGTTTTTAGGTCTACTGTCTTGCCCATTATTCGCTTAATTCTTAGATCAGTACAGTGGGCCTTTGTCAATATTTTAGAAGCAGCCTTGTTGCTAACAGCTTTATTCGGACCGATGGCAATGGGTTTATCACTATTGCCGCTGCAAGGAAAACCCATCTGGGCTTGGTTAATCGGATTTATGTCGTTATTTGGAGTGCAATTAGGCTACAACATCGTCGTTGGATTAGTCGCTGTAGTGATTGTCAAATCCGATGCAGAGTTAGTTACAGATATCGCCTTTTTATTCTTTTTAGCTGTCTTTTCTCCCGTTCTAGCCGTGTTAATAGCCAAGGGTGGAGGAACTGCTTTGTACAGTGCGATCGCCAATAGCACCAAACAACTTACAGATATTGCCAGTAACGCGATCGGCGTTATTGCTGGCAAACTGATCTAGGGGAAGGAAATTCCGATAGCTTTTTCTTCACCGAACCGAGTTGTTACTCACTACTCAAACCCAGTTTCCCAATCCATTCCCTCCCTATCTCCCTATTCTCTATCCCCATCTCCCCATCCCCTTCGATAATATGAAATTTCCACAATCACAACCCTTACTCCCTGAATCTAAAAACACCTTAGCCTTGTGCTTTGTTCTACTAACAAGCTTTGTTTTCCTTCTGACAATTGCTGTTTTAGTTAACACAGTCAGTTTGAGAGCCTTATCTCAAAGAAAAGTTACCTTTGTCCAGTTAAAAGACGGAACCGCAGCACGAATTGC